>NZ_CACTIU010000073.1:0-5387 GCF_902713635.1 Wolbachia endosymbiont of Cardiocondyla obscurior
ATTAAGTAATCCTTACCTTTTAATCTGCAGATTGGCGAAAGCAAATACAATAGCTTCAGTTTCATGATAAGGGGGCTAGCGGAGTTTGTCAAGGGATTTTTGACGAAATGATTTTGAAAGCAAAGAGCGGGAGAAGGGGTTCGAACCCTCGACTTCAACCTTGGCAAGGTTGCGCTCTACCAACTGAGCTACTCCCGCAATTAAATTAACCTAAATTTACTTAATTATAGGCATATACAGCGATTTGTAAACCCCGTGTACACGAAAAATGTGAGAGCCCATAAATTTGCGTGGTTCCTTCTATGATCTTTTCGTATACTTAAGGCTTATTTTTGATTATCATAAGTTTTTAATTATTCCACAAAGCTTTATGGGAATATTTTTATATAAAGACGACTTGCCAGCTAGTTCAATACCAGATGATATAAGGTCTATAGCTGTTGATACCGAGGCAATGGGGCTACTTCATAGCAGAGATAGATTATGCCTTGTGCAGCTCTCTTTTAATGATGGCAACGCTCACTTAGTTCAACTCAAGAACGATTATACAGCGCCAAATTTGAGAAAAATATTAGAGGATAAAAATATAACTAAAATATTTCACTTCGCGCGATTTGATGTGAGCATAATACGTTATTACTTGGAAACTTGGGCACTTCCGTGCTATTGCACAAAGATAGCTTCACGTTTAGTTCGCACTTACACAGATAATCATAGCTTAAAAGAGTTGTGCTTAGAGCTGCTTGATACCAAACTAAATAAGCAGCAGCAATCTTCTGATTGGGGAAATGAAAATTTAACAGACAAACAAAAAAGTTATGCTGCATCTGATGTTTTGTATCTCCACAGGATAAAGGAAAAGCTAGACTTAATGCTGGAACGTGAAAATAGAAAAGAATTGGCCCAAAAGTGCTTTGAATTTCTTCCTACTCGTATTGAGTTAGACTTAATGGGTTGGGAAAACGTGGATATCTTTAACCACCAGATGTAATAGAAGTTTTTTGTTTGTGCAAAACACTTTAGGGCAATTTTTCAAGCTCTGCGGTAAGAATTTAGTTGATTAACTGCTAATAGATACGTTATATTTTACAAAAATTTAGGTATTTTATGAGTGATGATATTACATCGGTAAATGATCAAAATTTCAAATCTGAAGTCACTGACTATAAAGGGTTTGTTCTGATAGACTTTTGGGCAGAATGGTGTGGGCCATGCAAAAGTCTAATGCCACGTATAGAACAATTGGCTAAGGATAGAAAAGGCAAGATTAAGATCTGCAAATTCGACATAGATGAAGGGACTGAAGTGCCAAGTAAGTATGGAGTGCAATCTATACCCACTTTAATCATATTTCAAGATGGTAAGGAAATTGCACGCAAAATTGGTGCAACAAATGATTTGTCAAGTTGGGTTGATAGTGAAATAAGCTAATAGACAAATTTGCTTTTGTGTGTATTATAAATATTGATAAAAGGGATTGTAGCTCAGTCGGTTAGAGCAGTTCGCTCATAACGAATTGGCCGTAGGTTCGAGTCCTACCAATCCCACCATTGTATTGATCTTAGCATGATCGTAACAATGAGAAAACTATAGTATATGAACTATATATTAATGTAATGGGGGAAATGATGGAATTTACTAAGTCTCTAAATAACAAGTTAGATGAATTGCACTTACTAAATCATCCATTTTACCAGTCATGGAATACAGGAAGCTTAAGCTTGCAAGCTTTACAAACCTATGCTAAAGAATATTATCACCACGTTGCTGCGTTTCCTCGTTACATCAGTGGTATACATTTTTTGTGCCCAGATCTAAAAATGCGACAGGTTTTACTTGGTAATTTAATAGAAGAGGAACAAGGTGATGAAAATCATCCAGAATTATGGCAACGTTTTGCTGAAGGGCTTGGCGTTGCGCGATCTGATCTTCGTGAAAGTGCACAGATTAAAGAGACACAGGAGTTAGTTGATGGTTACTTTGATATTGTAAGATCAGGTTTTGCGGCAGGTCTTGGAGCCTTGTACGCTTACGAACGTCAAACTCCAGAGGTTTCCAAGTCTAAAATTGAAGGTTTAAAAAAACACTATTCAATAAGTGATGAGCGTTCTCTTCAATTTTTTACGGTCCATATGCATGCTGATGAATGGCATTCTGAGGAATGTGCAAATCTTATTGAAGATCTAGATGAAAAAGAGCAAGATAAAGTTATGCAGGGTGCTCAAAAGGGAGCAAGGCTCTTGTGGGGTTTTCTTGATGGAATGATGAATGCTAGCGTGTGTTAGTAGTTGTAAGTAGCTTAAACTCAGTGATGTTGGAATGCAATGTCTGCATGTAATCTTCTTATATCTGACTTACGGCTTTGGGTTCATTTAGGCTATAGTGCAGAAGAGAAGTATCATTCTCAATTAGTTAGTGTTAATATTGATTTTACCTTTAAATCCCCCCCTTTAGGACTTACAACTGACCGGCTTGAGGATACTATATGCTACTTGGAGGTAGTTCAGAGTATTCAATCTCTCGTTCAAAGCAAGCAATTCAACTTAATCGAGCATTTAACTCATGATATATACAGGACCATTAATAACCTTGTGATGCAAAAAAAGCTTATTATTTCTTCTATAGGCGTAACTATTCACAAAGTTGCACCACCTGTCCCCAGTGTGCATGGAGGTGTTTTCTTTACTTATCGTAATGCGTTGCAAGAATGATTTACATTTCTATTGGCTCAAATATGGGGAATCGCTTTTCCCATTTACAAAAGGCTGCTCAGTTACTGCAGGAACGCTATTTTAAAAATTTAAAATCTTCAATTATTCTGGAAACTAAGGCTATTTTACCAAATGATGCTTCACCTGGGTGGGACAGGCCATTTCTAAATATGGTTGTGTATGGAAGTTGTTCTTCTTCTCCTGAAGAGCTGTTAAAGGGCCTTAAACAAATTGAATGTGACATTGGCCGTCTGCAGGTCTATGAAAAATGGGCACCTCGCGTTATTGATTTGGATATTTTGTTATGGGATGACCTGACACTTGATACACCCTACCTTAAGATTCCTCACCCAGAATTGATAAACAGACCATTTTTGCTTCACTTGATGACAATGCTGAACCCTATGGCAGTAGTTAACAAAACGTTTGGTACTGTTAACCCTAACATTAAGGATTGCTTTTTAAGGAGTTTTACGCTTTCACCAGAGCTTGTAGGTATTGTCAATATTACTCCTGATTCATTTTCAGATGGTGGTCTTTATTATGATGCAGATCAAGCAACCAAGCAGGCACTGCGGCTGTTATCAGATGGTGCAAGCATAGTTGAACTTGGTGCTCAATCAACAAGACCTGGCTCCTCAATACAAACTCCAAAAGCAGAGTATGCACGCTTAAAACCAGTACTTGATGACCTTAATCAATATATGAAAGTTGGTGACATTAAAGTCAGCATTGATAGTTTCTGGCCAGATGTTATTTTGAACGTTTTGGAGCACTACAACATTGCCTGGGTAAACGATCAGAAGGGAGATCTAGATGATAATACCTTAAAAGCGATTGCTAGCAGTGGATGTAGTATCGTTATTATGCATTCACTCTCCATACCACCATATAGTGACAACATTATCCCAAGTGACATTGATCCAATTGATACCATAAATAATTGGGCAGAAAGGAACATTAATAGATTACTAGCTCTAGGTTTTGATCAAAGCTCGATCATTATTGATCCTGGTATTGGTTTTGGCAAATCTCTATATCAGAATATCTGGATTTTACGCAATATAGAAGCATTGCAAAGTTTTGGCTGCAAAGTTCTGGTTGGTCATTCTAGAAAGTCATTTATTTCTTCTTTTTCTATAGAACCTGTCTTTAACCGAGATTTAGAAACAATTGCTTTATCATCTGCATTGCACAACAAGGTTGATTTCCTTCGAGTGCATAATGTGCGTGATCACATGCGATTTTTTGTAGCTCAAGCTGCTTTACAGGGATGCTAGTTATCGGAATTATGGCTGTTGATCCCAAGGGGGTAATTGGAATAAATAATGGATTGCCCTGGCATTATCCAAGTGAGTTAGATCATTTTCGTCAGGTGACTGACAAACAAGTTATTGTTATGGGGAGAAAGACATTTGAAACTATGCCTCAAGACATATTAGGGAATCGTATTCCTATTGTTTTTTCTCGTAACAAATTAAATTCTTGTTTTAACAGAGGAGTAAAATGCACTATTATTTCTTCTATGCAAGAGTTTTTGTCAATCCAAAGTAATTGGAGTTACCCTCAAATCTTTGTGATTGGTGGAGCACAAATAGCGCATCTTTTTTTAGAATATAATCTAATTTCAGAGTTCATCATGACAGAAATTTACAAACCCTATAAAGGTGATGTATATTTCAACTTAACACTTCTTGATGGATGGCATAAAACTATTCTCACCAAAACGAAAGATTATACTATATGTAGGCTAATACGTTAATATGCATGTTAAAGCAATTTATACCCACCGCATTGAATGTGGGGAAGTATTAGAGCAGGTTCTTGATCGCTATGTTTCAGAGTTGCTAGGAGAGGAAGTTGTTCTTGCTATCACATCAAAAATCATTTCTATTTGTCAAAAACAAGTGGTTTGCAAAACTGCTTGTTCTAAAGAAGAGCTAATCAAAAGAGAAGCTGATGCAATTGTTGATGTAGACCATAATTCTTACGGCATCTATTTAACAATCAAAGACAATATCTTAATTCCATCTGCTGGTATTGATGAATCAAATGGTAATGAAATGTATATTTTATACCCAAAGGATGTTCAGAAAACAGCTCTATCAATATGGAACTATCTCAAGACAAAACACTGCATAAAACATCTTGGTATTTTGATTACAGATAGTAATGTAACACCTATGCGCCTTGGGGTTACGGGCGTTGCTCTTGGTTGGTGTGGATTTGAACCATTTTATTCCTATATAGGCAAGCCAGATCTTTATGATCAACCACTGCAAGTAACACAAGTCAATCTTCTTGATGCGCTGGCAACGTCTGCTGTTTTAGTTATGGGAGAAGGGGCGGAGCAAACACCAATGGCAATAATTAGTGGCGCACCAAAGATTCACTTTCTTACTCGTCTGCCAACTACAGAAGAAGAAAAAAGTGTGAAGATATCTATGGAAGAGGACCTTTACTCTCCTCTCCTCATGCGAGCCCGCTGGTTAAAGAGAAACTTAAAAATTTGCTATTAGACTTCTTGCATAACCATATAACATTGGGAATAGAAACAAAAAACTTGCTTGACACCCTTCGCCAGCCCCCTTATCATAAGACTGAAGCTATTGTATTTGCTTTCGCCAATCTGCAGATTAAAAGGTAAGGATTACTTAATGTATCGGCGTCTTATGT
>NZ_CACTIU010000074.1:0-5224 GCF_902713635.1 Wolbachia endosymbiont of Cardiocondyla obscurior
TCTAATTTGAATTCTGCTGTATATTCTCTTCTATTTGTCATATTTTGAAAAAACGTTTTATTTTACTCCAAAAACGTCTTAACTTTCTCTCTACTTTTTCTGGGTAAGGTCACTACTTGGATGACAGATAGTAGTGCGAAAGCCTCTTACAACTTACTTTTAAGTAGCCTAACCCATGCGTGCCAATCCCTCTCACCAAGATTGCTTTCAAAAGATAGGAGATCCTCTACAGCTTTTGAGCAGATTTCTTCACTAGGAATCGATAACTCCTTATTCATTGCTAACGTTAAACATTGAGTTTTGCACGCTCGTTCTAAATGATATGTGTAGAACATTGCTTCTTGTATAGTCCGACCACACGTTATAGATCCATGATTACGCATTAACATGACAAAATTTTCTTTCAGATCAGCTATTAACCTCTTTCCTTCTGTATCGCTAAGTGCTAGGGAATTATAATTATGGTAAGAGATTTTATTGTAAAAGTGCAGTGCCCATTGACTTATAGGAAGCAGCCCATCTTTGAGAGAAGAAACCGCTACAATAGAAGGTGTATGCAAGTGAAAAATTGCTTGAATATCTTTCCTTGCTTGATAAACAAAACCATGAATTATATAGCCAGTTCTATTATATTGATATTCTTTGCCTTCAATTACATCTCCATCAAATGATACTTTCATTAACGAACGTTCATCTACTTCATCAAAACGCATACCAAACGGATAAATATAAAACGACTTTTGATCTTCAGAACGCACTGAAAGGTGAGTATATGTATGATCATCGAACTTAAGGTAGGACAAAATCTGATAGGCATAGACTAGATCCCTTTTTACTCTGCTCTTTGTTAACAACACAATCCTCTGTTAGAATCTTCTGAAGGTTTATACGCGAAAAGAGACTTGTAGTAAACTAATAAGTCTATGCCACTCTGTCTTGCTTTCTGAATACCAAACACTTTTGTGTTGTAGCTTGCTTAAAAATAGTTATCGTTATTATAGAGTTTATATACAGAATTTATGTTTTTAAATTACATAATATCTTAACTACAAAAATAATTTTCTATATAATATTTCATATGTTTTAAAGCTTCATTTTTATGTTATTATAAATGTAAGTTTCAAGATTGAAAATAATATGGTAAATATTAACACAAAAAAACAGCCAGCAGGATTTTTCATATATCTCTCTGGTCTTTCGGGAAGTGGTAAACTTTCCACAGCAATAGAATTATCTAATATGATAAACGCATTAATTGTAAATAGTAAGTTCTATAACAATGTTCAAGCTTGCTCTATATACGATGGTGTCTTTGAACGTGATCAAATACCTAAAGAAGTTCAAGATAGAATATATGGCATTATGCAAATTATGCTTCAGGTAATAGAAAATTATCCGATTCACTCAAAAAATTACATATTTATTGATGAGTTGATGGAAAATAATGACCAGAACATGAGGATGTATGATTCAATAGTAAGGCTTAGTAAAAAAATGAACACAGAAATCCTTCCTGTGGTACTTAGGTGTGATCTACCGACATTACAAAAGCGTATTGCATTAAAAAGGCAAAGAAAAAATAGGAAGGTGATTAATCTAAATAGCATTGTAGAGAAATTTAGGACTGACGATTTATTTATACCACCAAGTGCCATAGAGATAGAAAATTCAGATATGAGTATAAAAGAAGTAGCTCAAGAGATAGTAAACCAGATGCACAAGCTTAGTAACATTGCATGTACGCGAAAGAATAGTCTATAATGATTTCATATACTGAGGCTCATTTAAATATAGAGCTTCAACTTCATTTAATTTTTGCTTGTTCTCTAATCTATAACGGACTAATAGCCCTGCATGGCTAGCATTTAAATTGCAATCCATATGTGTACTGCTTGTAGCGTGACACTGGGATCCAGGTGCAGATAGTGGCAATAAATTGAAATCAAATAACTGCGTATAAAACCCTTGAGCATTTTTGACTATAGCTCTGATATTTTTTTTGTTATTCGTACAAAGCAAAGATATTGCGTAGGCTTGAACTTCCAGCGCACTAACTCCGTATAATGGCTTATTTGTAGCAAGATTTATACCTTGTGCTGCTGATATACCAACTCTAATTCCAGTGAAACTTCCTGGTCCAACTACTACCGCTAAATGGTCTATTTTATCGTAGTTATAATTGTGCTTATTAAATAAAGTATTTAAAGTTTTAAAAAATGATTCTGCATGACTATTGCTGGCGGAATTGCGCTCTACAAAACAATTACCATCATAATCAACTATTGCTATTGAACTACCAATACCTACAGTATCAATCGCTAAAATAGACATTACTTAAGCTTATCATAGAGTTTTGCAAACATCATAGTAAAGGCACCATTACCCATAACATTTGCTGAAGTGATTATTGGATCAAACACTATATACAATGCTGTAATTAACGAAAGCATTTCTGGAGAGAATTTGAGATATTTCTCAAGAATAGGTAGCATTACCATAATTCCTCCTGCCGGCACTGCCACGATAGCAAACTTAAATAACAAAAAATAGAGAAGAAAAGTTACATAATCTATTGTGAACAATGAATAACCGGAGGCAATTATCATTGATAATATTATAATAAAAAAGCAATCACCTACTAAATGAAAGCTAGCAGTTATTGGTACAACAGACGATGCTATGTCAGGTTGCTTTACATTTTTTTTGCTTCCTTCAAGAGTAAGCGGCATAGTTGCATTACTAGACATTGTGCTCATTGCAGTAATAAATGCCGGTATCATATTGCCTATACTAGCTATCCAGCTTGTAACCTTGAATGAATTTGCTGCTCCATATAAGAGGAAAACATAAAGGTAGGTTGCAGATGCTATAATAATGAAAATTATTGAGTAATCCTTAAATATTATAGATAAAACTTGATCATGCTGCATTTTTAAAGCAAGCCCAAGTACAAATATTGGAATAATCGGCGTCAAAAACGTTTTCAAAATAAAGAGAGTTAAATCTAACATTTTGTTCGAAAACTCTTTGCTTTTCTTGGGTAGCAATGTGGACACTACTATGCTGGATACAAATCCACAAGCAAGAGCATAAAAATTAGAAAGGAGTAGCGGCAGCCTAAACGACCATAAAGGAACAATTGTTTCTTCATACGTTATATCTTGTATTGAATAGGTGTTTTGTATGATAAAATGCCCAACAGAATAAGCTATTAAACTTGAAGCCAGATTCGATAAGAAGATCATTATAATAAGTAACAATATGAACTTTATAGCTGACTGCTTAAGATTGTTAACACTGCTAAAGATTAACGCAAAAATAATAAAAGGCATTATAAATAGCAAAACCTCTTTTATACTAAGGCTCGTTGAGTACAAGAAGGTTTTTACTTCCATTGGAACTAAATGACCAAAGAATGCAGCTGAAGTGATGACCGTGAGTAAGATTAATAGTTGTAGCACGTTCTTATATACCAATGTCCTATGGACATATATATGGTAAGTTAGTTGTTAAGTAAAGCAAAACTGTCTAAACTGCACAGCAAATGGTGTAATGAAAGTGGAATGACAAAAAAGAGTGAAATTAGCATTCACTTATTATTCGTGTCATTTTCAGTAAAAGCTTCTTCCCACGTGCCTTGAGTTGCTGCGCGGCTATACTCTGTTACTCTATTTTCAAAGAAATTCGTATGTTCAACGCCATTTAGTATTTCATCAAGCCACGGAATAGGATTATCATTGACATCATATATGGACTCAAGACCTAATTGCATTAACCGTCTGTTTGCTACGTAGCGTATGTAATTGCGCACTTCTTCTGCGGATAGTCCTTCAACATCTCCTAAATCAAAGGCAAGCTTTATGAATTCGTCCTCAAGTTCAACGATGGTGCGACATGCAGAATATAATTCCTCTTTAAACTCGTTGTCCCAAATTTCATTATTCTCTTTAATAAATGTATTAAATAACATGATAATTGAATTGGTGTGCAAAGTTTCATCACGGGCTGACCAGGCGATTATCTGCCCCATTCCTTTCATTTTTCCAAAACGTTGGAAATTGAGCAAAATTGCAAATGATGCAAATAACTGCAACCCTTCAGTGAATGCACCAAACACTGCTAGAGTTTTAGCTACATGTTTTTTATCGTGTTTTTTGCTTTCCTCGAATTCCAACATATATTCATATTTCTTTCTCATAGCATCATACTTTAAAAATGCTTGATACTCACTTTCTGGCATGCCAATTGTGTCTAAAAGATAAGAATAAGCTGCAATGTGTATGGTTTCCATATTGGAAAAGCTTGCAAGCATCATGCATATTTCTGTTGGCTTAAATATATTTGAATAATGCCTCATATAGCAGTTATTTACTTCAATGTCTGCCTGAGTAAAGAATCTAAAGATCTGGGTTAGTAGATTTTTTTCTACACTTGAAAGTTTAGTTTTCCAATCCTTCACGTCATCAGCGAGCGGAACTTCTTCAGGTATCCAATGTATCCTTTGTTGCTGTAGCCACGCATCATAAGCCCAAGGGTAATTAAAAGGTTTGTATATTGGATCTGCTTTTAACAATGACATAAGACACCTATTATTTTCTAAAGTAAATATTATATTAAGTGATATTTAGGATCAGTCAATTTAACTTTTTGAAATTTGACGGCAGGTAATTTATTAGTGTATTATAGCTTCAAGTAATTTATCAATAGAAATGCGAGTATTAATATCCTTTGTTTTATTATTTTTAATAAGCTGCACTCACACTATTCACAATCACGGAGCTCCTGGCATTAGCGTTGAATTGTGGAGCAAGATAAAAGTAGGTGACGATAAAGAAAAAGTGGTTCACACTTTAGGATCACCAACATTAGTATCAAAGTTCGATGACAATGTTTGGTACTATGTCTCATATAAAATTAAACAAGCCAATTTTTTAGGAAAAAGGAAGTATAGTAGTAAGTCTCTGCAAATTTCATTCGACCAGGACGGTAAAGTTGAAGATACAAAAGAAACTGACATCTTAGAGAGATCTTTGGCTGTTTCTGATTGAAAGTTTGCTCAGATCTTCCTACGTCATACCGCGGTTCATTCCATAACTGTACGAACATTGCGATTTGGGCCTACCAGAAGGGTGTCATGAAAGTAGCTGACACTATAGTACTTCCCAAAGTAAATGATAAAGGTATAATAAGCTATTTGAGTTATAATGGCGTATAGTGTGGATTT
>NZ_CACTIU010000075.1:0-5044 GCF_902713635.1 Wolbachia endosymbiont of Cardiocondyla obscurior
AATTAAAAGCGGCTGAATCTCGCTTGTCAAGCGTTTAAAACATAAAAAACGCCAATATTTTAAAGCGGATAATAACCACAGGGCTTCTTTTGCCTTTTTTTTCATTTGGTAAATTTCTTAATGTTTGTGGCTAACATGAACAAACATTTGAGAGTAACTTCCGCTAGTAGGGTGTCATCCCAGTGCCCAGACACTGGGATGACAAAAAAAGGAGGCTACTCGGATGACAGCTAGCCTGACAACCGTCATCCCGCTGCTTGTTAGCGGGATCTCTTGTTAGCGCCGCGGCGGTATGACGTAGAATTTTACACTCACCAATTCAGTGTCCAATCTGGATTCCAGACTGGAATGACACCCTTTTGGATGGAAACCAGTGTCAGGACACTGGGATGACAAGAAAGAGGCTACTTGGATGATACCTATAGCCCTGTCATTCCAGCGCGTGACGCTGGAATCTAGTTCTTATTATATATCCAGAGATTTACTATATTAGTAATATCAAACTAGATCAATTCTTGCTACTTCAATTTTTCTTTCAGTTAATTCCTGCCTGGCACGTTAAGTCTAGCCTTTTATAAATGAACCAGAATTATAATTTATCTTTTAAAAATCTCAAATGTAATAAATTTATGTTTTAAAGGATTTGATATATCAAATTTTATTGTATTTACTTTCTCATCAAAAACTATAGTATTCTCATCTATGTGATATCTGTCTATTTGATATGCTAGTGAAAATGCGTCAAGCTTATCAGAAGTTGGAGGAGATTTATATACCACTACATTTAAAGTTTCTAAGTCTAAGTTCACTCTAACAGTCACAACACCTTGTTCAAACGAACTTTCAAACAAACCTTGAATAGATTCACCATGCATACATGGCGGGTCCATTCTTACAGCAGATATACATCGATTATATATTGCATCCCCTGAACCGTTGTGCATGCACATCGTAAAATCTTTACTTCCTTGAAAAAGGTCTATAAAATCTACCATAACACTTCACCACTACATAACAAACACTTTATAATATTATAAGTAACTAGCAAGCTCCATTACTAATTTCGTAGTGACTCTAATTGCAAAATTTAATATAAGTGGTAAAGTAGAACCACTGAATAAAAAACATATGTTAATTAATACAACGTCGGAGCTGGAGGACATATGTGAGGGGTTGATAGCAAAAAAGCCAAAATTTATAGCAGTTGACACGGAGTTCATTAGAAATAATTTAATCTACTACCCAAAATTATCGTTAATTCAAATTTCTTACGGAGAGAAGAGTTTTATTGTAGACGCACTAGTGCCAGAAATTGATTTATCATTCATTAAGAAAATAATGCTAAATCAGGGGATAACCAAAGTGTTTCATAGCTGCCGGCAGGATATAGAATCCTTACTCACTGTATTTAAATGTATTCCCACTCCCATTTTTGATACCCAAGTTGCTGCTATGTTTTGTCATTATTATCATGACTTTATTGGTTACTCAAAAGTAGTGGAGCAATATCAAGGAATAGCACTGGATAAAATTAAAGCTAAAAATTCAGATTGGTTAAGGCGTCCGTTGTCCGAAGATCAGTTAGATTATGCAATAAACGACGTGGTACACCTATATGACCTATACCAAATATTGTGCAATAAACTTGAAGAAAATAATAGGATGGGTTGGTTTCAAGAAGAGATGGAATCAATAGTTGATATAAATAAGTATTTACATAGCCCAAAAGATGCATGGAAGAGGATTAAATTTAATTATGAAGTAAATCCAAGATTGATACTAACTGTTAAAGCAGTTAGTGAGTGGCAAGAAACCTTAGCACAGCGCTATAATATGAACCGTAATAAAATAATCAATAATGCTGTAATAGCTGATTTTATTGAAAAAAATGTAGAGCATGTTGATGAGATTTTAGATGATCTCAAGAGGAATACAAAAAATATAAAAGATGCGGATTTACTAGAGTTTGTGAATATTTTTAATGAAAATGAGAGAAATTGGATGCAGCAAAACAACACCTTATCGAGTAATTATGATAAATCTGTACTTGATATACTCTCAATTATTTTAGATAGTAAATGTAAAGAAAGTAACATATCAAGGAAATTAGTTTCTTCAAAAGATGAGTTAACCTGGTCAATATCTAGACAGACAGATAAATTATTCAAGGGGTGGAGATATGATTTTTTTGGCAGGTCAGTTGAATCATTTTTGAACACAAGCTCAAAATTTGAGATTTCAGCAGTGAAATCCGCAAATAATATAACCAAAATTCAGAGTAATTTAGTGGAGAATAACTGTTGCTAAAGTAACTTAGATTTATCGACAATCGTCATCCCGCTACGTGTTAGTGGCTAAGAGATACCGCGGCGGTATGACGGTTAAGTAGGGTGTTATCCAAGTAGCCCTGACTACTTCGATCCAGGAAAATTGATTGTAAACGAGCAAACATTTTCGATAAAATTACCAAAAAGCTAGATCCCAGACTGGGATGACACCACCTACAAATTGCAATGTTCGTATAGTTATGTGCTTGACACTGGGATCTAGAAAATCTAGTTAATATATATAGAGAAACCTTAGCTATAGTTTCAAAAGAAGTCGAATGTATTTTGTTATATGATTATAAGTCTAACAGGCGGAATTGGGGTAGGAAAGAGCTTTGTAGCTAATTGCTTTCAAGAGTTTGGTGCTGTTGTATTTGATGCTGATTCTGTTGTACACCAACTTTATAGAGTGGATAAAAGCATAATAAGTTATGTAGAAAAAAATTTTCCTGGAGTGGTAGTAAATGGTGAAATAGATAGAACAGTACTGTCTAAATATTTCTTAGCCTACGATGAAAATTGGAAACAATTTCAATCTTTGGTTCACTCTGCTGTGCTGCGTGAATTAGAATTTTTTATTGCCAAGGAAAAAAAGATCGATAGAAAACTTTTAGTTTTAGATGTGCCACTTCTATTAGAAACAAAATTTTATTTATATTGCGACCTTATTGTTTTTGTTCATGCAGATAGCGTTGTGCAAGCTCAAAGACTCAACGAACGCAACATAGATAAAGAAAAGCTAAATTTAATCTTCAATGTTCAGTTATCTATTGAGGAGAAAAGGAAGATGAGTGACTTTATTATCGATACCAGTGTAAGCAAAGAGTATGTTTTTTCTCAAGTAAAAAAAATAGTGGATTCATTAAACCTAAACACGTAGCTCTACGTCATACCGCCGCGGTATCTCTAGATCCCGCTAACAAGCAGCGGGATGACGGTTGTCAGGATCCCAGCAGCCTCCCTCCCCTGTCATCCAAGTAGCCCCCTATGGTGTCATCCAAGTAGCCCAGACTACTTGGATCCAGGAAAATTGATTGTGCACTATAGCAACATTTTTGATCAAAAACTGGATTCCAGTGTCAAGCACTGGAATGACACCCTTCCGGTGGGAACTGCTCTCAAACTACAACAGCGTGAGTAGCTATAGAAGCTCTAATGATACAAGAAAAAATAAACAGCTATCATTTTTTTAGTAATTAAGTAAAATAGAGTGAAAGATTGCGAGGAAGTTTTGAAAAATAAGATAAAAAAGATAGTGATTTCAGGAAAGGAAGTGTGGCCAATCATCGAAGGTGGTAAAGGCATTGCAGTTAGTGATGGGAGATCAAGCGGAGCATTTGCTGCAGCAGATGCTGTGGGTACGTTTTCTGGTGCAAATGCTAAGCTTATTGATGATAACGGCGAGTTGGTGCCGCTGATTTACAAAGGCAGAACAAGAAATGAAAAACACAGCGAATTGATTGAATATAGTATTAAAGCTGGAATTAGTCAGGCAAGAATAGCAAATGAAATATCAAAAGGTCATGGAAGAGTACATATGAATGTACTTTGGGAGATGGGAGCAGCAGAACGCGTGCTTCATGGCATATTAGAAGGAGCGAAAGGTTTGATTCATGGTATTACCTGCGGTGCTGGTATGCCTTATAGGCTTGGAGAAATTGCAGCTAAATATCAGGTTTATTATTACCCTATTATCTCATCGGTGCGTGCTTTTAAAGCATTATGGAAGCGTACTTACCAAAGAATATCTTCCTATTTGCTTGGTGGAGTAGTGTATGAAGATCCATGGCTTGCTGGAGGGCACAATGGACTCAGTAACAGTGAAGACCCAGAGCTACCACAGGCTCCATTTGAAAGAGTTGCAGAGCTTAGATCTTTCATGAACGAGGTCGGTCTCTCAGAAACACCAATTGTTATGGCAGGAGGAGTGTGGCATTTGAAAGATTGGGAACATTGGTTTGACAATCTGCAAATTGGACCAATAGCTTTTCAGTTTGGCACTCGTCCACTTTTGACGAAAGAAAGCCCAATTTCTGCAGAGTGGAAAAAGAAGCTACTCACTTTAGAAGAAGGTGATGTATTTTTAAATAAATTCAGTCCAACAGGGTTTTACTCATCTGCAGTAAAAAATAACTTCATACGTGAGTTGCAGGAACGGAATTCACGTCAAATAAAGTTTTCAGAAAATGCTAGCGAAGAATTTAATAATGAATTTGCAATGGGTAGCAGAGGTAGAAAGATCTACCTTACTGCAAAAGACAAAGAACTGGCAAATACATGGACTAAAGCAGGGTATACAGAAGCAATGAAAACTCCAGATACAACTGTTATTTTTGTGACGCCAGGCAGGTTTGCAGAGATAAGACAAGATCAAATCAATTGTATGGGATGCTTAAGTCATTGTTTGTTTAGCAATTGGAAAGATCATGGTGACCATTCAACAGGACGAAAGCCAGATCCGCGTAGTTTTTGCATACAAAAAACACTGCAAAACGTTATACACGATGGTGATATTGAGAACGAACTCATGTTTTCCGGGCACAATGTGTACAAATTTAAGCAAGATCCATTTTATGAGAATGGCTACGTACCGGCAGTAAAAGAACTGGTGGAAAGGATATTGACTGGGTATTGAGTCAGTGACCTTACCCAGAAAAAGTGGAGAGAAAGTTTGGAATGTTTTTTACAAAAAGAATGATGCATCAAATTGTTCTGGA
>NZ_CACTIU010000076.1:0-4902 GCF_902713635.1 Wolbachia endosymbiont of Cardiocondyla obscurior
CTATTGCATTCCTGCACAATTTATTCTCATGATAAAAACGTCTTAACTTTCTCTCTACTTTTTCTGGGTAAGGTCAAATAGAGAATTTTACAAAAATCTATTTTTAACTTACAATCAATTATTACAATTTTAAACCTACAACTTATGTATAACAGACTTATAGTCAAATCTTTTTCAGTATTATGCATCTGTTTATTTGCTTTATACATAACACTGCCAAATTTCTTTGATAATAAGCTTTTTATTTCGAAAAAAAGAATAAACTTAGGCCTTGACCTGAAAGGAGGGGCATCTTTGCTTTTAAACATAGACTTAGACTTCTATTTTAAGGAAAAGCTAAGCATGCTAGCTAACGAAATAAAAGAGACATTGCTAACAAAAAATATTGAATCTAACGTACAAAATAGCGTTATAACTTTAAATAATATTGATGATTATAAAAAAGCATCTGTGTTGATTAATGCGATAAATCCAAATTTAGAGCTAAATAGAAAAGATTCTTCGATTCTCATTTCGTATAAACCCCATTATAAAAATTCTTTGATCAGTGAAGTAGCTGCAGAATCAATAAACAATGTCCAGCGCCGTTTGGACAAACTTGGCACAAAGGAAGTCAGCGTTCAAAAACAAGGGCAGAATAAAATATTAGTGCAGGTGCCTGGAGTAGAAGATACCAAGCAGATAAAATCTCTGCTTGGCAAAACTGCTAAGCTAGCTTTTCATTTGGCAAACACTAACATAGCCAAGGTGCAGGATATAGACCATGAAACCACTGTCATGCTCAAGGATTCTTTAGGTAATTCTTATCCAATATTCCGCAAAACTGAAATAGGTGGTGATTCGCTGGTTAACGCATCAGTTAGATTCGGCAATTTAGGTAAACCGACAGTGCATTTTAAATTTGACAGTATAGCGAGTAAAAGATTCGCGAAAATCACTAAAGAAAATGTAGGAAAGCCTTTTGCAATTGTTCTGGATAACACAGTTTTAACAGTACCTACAATACGTGAGCCAATTTTAAATGGAGAGGGAGAAATTAGCGGTAATTTCACTGAAAAACAAGCAAGCGAACTTGCAATACTTTTAAAATCTGGAGCACTGCCAGCACCACTTAAAATAATTGAAGAAAAAAACATTGGCCCAAGTCTTGGAGAAGAATCAATAAAGGCAGGGGAAATGGCAGCAACAATCTCTATTATAGCCGTGGCTTTATTTATAATCATCACTTACGGCAAATTAGGTGTATTGGCCTCTGTTGCACTTTTTTCTAATGTAGTTCTTATATTATCAATTCTCACTCTGCTTGAAGCAACTCTAACTTTACCTGGAATTGCCGGTATTGCACTCACTGTCGGTATGGCGGTGGATGCAAATGTTTTAATATTTGAGCGAATTCGTGAGGAAATAAAATCTGGCAAGAGAGTGGAACGTGCTATTGAAGAAGGGTTTAAAAACGCTATAAAGACAATACTGGATTCAAATATCACTACATTAATTGCTGCAGGAATAATGTTCATTATTGGCAGCGGAGCAATTAGAGGCTTTTCTGTCACTTTATCAATAGGAATTTTATGTTCGATGTTTTCTGCAATCACAGTCACAAAACTCCTGATAGAGTTGTGTATGAACCCGAAGGAACTAGCGCTTTGAATTAAGGATTTAGATCTCAGTCAACCACCTTCATTCCCACAACGTTATATCCTGAATCGACGTGCAAAATTTCTCCAGTAGTGCCACTACTTAAATCGCTTAATAAGTATAGCGCTGCCTTGCCAACATCCTCTATTGTAACATTGCGTCTGAGCGGAGAATTATTTCTATTCCATTCTGATATGAAGTGAAAATCGCTTATTCCAGAAGATGCTAAAGTTCTGATTGGACCAGCGGAAATTGCATTTACTCTGATATTTTGTGGCCCGAGATCACATGCTATATATTTTACACTTGCTTCAAGTGCTGCTTTACATAAACCCATAACGTTATAATTTGGCATAACTTTTTCAGCGCCATAATAAGATAAAGTAAGTAAACTACCACCATTTGACATCATTTTTTCAGCCCTTTGCACTAAAGCAGTAAAAGAATAGCACGATATATGCATTGCATTGAGGAAGTTATCCAGTGAAGTATTGACATATTTACCATCTAACTCATTTTTATCGGAGAATGCTATTGCATGCACCAAAAAGTCAAGAGTACCCCATTTTTTCTCTATTATTTCGAAAGCGTTATCTATGATTTTTTCATTTGAAACGTCGCAGTGTAATATTAGCTCCACATTTAGTTCATCTGCTATTGGTGATAGTTTTTCTTTTATTATTTCATTCTGGTAGGTGATTGCAAGTTCTGCTCCGTGCTCTGAGAGAGTTTTTGCTATACCGTATGCTATTGATCTCTTATTTATTATTCCGGTTATTAATCCCTTTTTGCCTTGTAATAGACTTGTCGTCATAGAACTATCTGTTTTTTTATAATTTGGAATATTAACTAGGTAAAGTCAAGATATCACTATGTTTTAAAATATTTTTTGCAGTAACTTGAAGTCTATAAACAGTAATCTTGATTCTTCTACAACAAAGCCATCCCATATGACATTTTACCTATACCCAATCAAGCATATTAATAAGTAAGTAAATCTTAATATAATCTTATTATACTTATAAATACGCTGTATAGAATGAAAGTATGGATGATTTCATAACTGCAAGAAGAAAAGATGATGCTGTGGTATCTGTTTGTCAGGATAATAAGAAAAAAAACGTGTTAATTTTAGGGCTCAATCAAGCCGCAAGGAATTTGTTAAAATACGAGGAAGGGAATTTACTTAATAAGCCGTTAATCAATATTTTAAGTGCAAGAGCAGCTGACGACATGAAGAATTATTTAGAGTATACCGAAAATGGGCACGATTTACTTGATATATTACCTAAAGTGATAGATTTTTCCTTAACTGATGCTAAAGGAGAAGATATCAGGACAAAAGTAAAAGTTTTCTGCACTGCACAATTTGCCAGTAATAAAATAAATTATGAGCTATTAATACGTGATATCAGTTTGTCCCATAAACTAGGAATCTTTAGAGATAAATATCTAATGGGTAAAAAATATAAAAACCATGACTTATTCGATATACCGGGCAATGAGTCCACTATTCTAGAGTTATACGTTATATTAAATTTTGCCTTTCAACATCAAATTAATGCAGCTATAGGAGTGATTGGCTTAAATAGTAGCTGTAGTGAGACAAATAATGCACTGAAAGTTATCATAGAACATTTTTATAAAAATTGCCGTAGTGATGATTTTCTAGGGTATATTGATGAGAATAAAGTGCTTTTTGTTTTGATTAACTGCGATGTAAAAAGTACATCTAAAATAATTAATCGTATACATTCTGCCATTAATAAGCAGTTATTAATGCAAAAATTACCAAGTGTATCAATAATTTATGGGAATATAGCTCAAAAACAGGCAGCAAAATCTACCAGCGGTGCCTTCTGAAAAGTTGTTTTTTATTTATATTGAGTTTAAACTTAAATTTTTATAAAGATTTAAGTTTATTTATGAAGTTAAAGTACTACCTGGTAGCACTGCTTTCATCATTGTTTTTGCAGAATAGTGCTAGCTCTAAAACAATTTTGGATAAGGAAATATTTTATGCAGAACTAGACGGAAAAATAGATTTGAGATTCGGCTACGCCTTCAACAGAGATTCTTTCAATGCTAAGCCTAAGGATAAAACTTCAAGTTATTCATACTTGCGCTTTCTTTATTTACAGCAAGTTTATCCAAATACTCAAATGGGGGTTAATGTTAAGGCAGGGGTTTCTGGTATTGCAAACCTAAAAGCGTTAGACATAGAAAAGTTAGACATGGAGGAATGGTATTTTATCATAAAAAACCAGGAACTTGGATCAATTGAATATGGTAAAAGAAGTTTAGTTAGTCAGAGCATGTTAATTAACACTTCAAAAATTTATGCAGCTGCTGGAGGAGTAAATGGTCATTGGACAAACTATGCAAATTTGCGCGGTGATCATAAAAAGGATGGTGACCCTGGATATGATCAAGACAAGGTGTTCTGGGTCAAGCCCAATATTTATAGCGATTATAATGAACTCGAACTAGGGTTAAAACAATCATCAATTAACTACATCTCCCCTGAAATCTATAACTTTCAACTCGGATTCAGTTATGTTCCAGGAAAAAATAACTTACAGTACAGCAATTTAATTGCTGCTGGCCTTTCCTATAAAAACAGCTTGTCAGATGATATAGGTTTTACTACTGCCTTAACTGGTGAATTTGCAAGAGAAAATTTAACTGATTGCTCAGATTGGACTTCTAAAAATTATGAATGCCGCAATCAATTACTACACTGGAATTTTGGTTTGAAGCTAAAATTGTTCGATCTTGATTGCATTTTTTCGTATGGTAATGGTGGTAAATCTGGTGAGAAGCGTAATCCTGAAACAAATAATACGTATTATATGAATGCAGGTATCGCTTACCGTTCTGATTCTTACAAATCGAGCTTAACATATTTTAGTAGTGGTAGGGATATTGCAGGCGAAGGTACAAACGAGTTAACATCATATGCTTTAAGTCTTGAAAATTCTCTTTTTTTAGGTACTTCATACTATTTCGATATTGTAAAGTTTAGTACAAAAGAGCCTAAAATAGAAAATAACAACTCTGGTTATGTGTTCTTGGCTGGACTGAAATTAAGTTTTTAATATTGCCTCCTTCCAACACTCTTTTCTGTCATCCAAGGTAACCGTTCACACTTAATTTTTCAATCTCACTCATGGAGAGGCCAGTAAACTGACCTTACCCAGAAAAAGTGGAGAGAAAGAAAAGAGTTTTTTTGGGTAAAATAAAATTTTGGAGGATTAGAAATGG
>NZ_CACTIU010000077.1:0-4886 GCF_902713635.1 Wolbachia endosymbiont of Cardiocondyla obscurior
TTAAATCCACACTATACGCCATTATAACTCAAATAGCTTATTATACCTTTATCATTTACTTTGGGAAGTACTATAATTACCTTTTGATTTTTGGTAAATTCAACTAATTCATCAACATGTATACACTCACCGTTTTCTATAGCAGCATCAAGCGGATGTATACCAACAGAGGAGTAGACCTGATCATAGGATGAAGAAATTTTTAATAACTTAGGAACATCGTCAATGCTTACGCATATGTTATGCAAAACCTTTACACCATTTTGCTCTGCCCTTGAAATTACTTTTGGTATTTCATCGTCAGAAAAATAAATCAAGTGGCAATGAGAATCTACTATCATGAGCTTATTGTTGAGGCTTTTATTATAGAAGAAAACTCTTCTATCACTGTTTTATAAACTTCTTTTTTAAATGATATAGCACTGGCTACTAAACTATCTATACCTTGCCAACGCCACTCTTTGAACTCTGGATGACCAGTATAATTAATATCAATGTCCTCATCCTCTCCGCAAAACTTCATTAAGAACCACCTTTGCTTTTGACCAGAATATTTTCCATTCCAGCATATTGGTATAACTTCTTCAGGCAAGTTGTAGTATATCCAATCCTTGCTTTTAGTTATAACCTTTACTTTATTAGTACCAACCTCCTCTAGCAACTCACGTAACGCTGCTTGTTCCAGTTCCTCACCATCATCAACACCTCCTTGTGGCATCTGCCAGTAAGAATCGCTATCAAAGCGTTTTCCAATAAAGGCATGTCCTTGTCTGTTAAATAGCATTATGCCAACACAAGGACGGTACTTATCTTTCTGCTCAACCACGAGTACGCTCTGTTTTTAAATGATTTGTTACAGAAGTTTTAATTAATTTTCCATTTTTTTCTTTCTTCATCTCTTCAACAATTTTCTTTGCAACTTCCTTTGCACTCAAGTTCGAGTTATCAATTTCAAGCGAACCCTCAGGTATAAATAGCCTTTTCCCTTCAATTTTCTTTATAGCAAAATCCGGATCAGTAATTTTATTTTCCTGATATCTCTCTTCTGATTGGACACGTCTTACTAGTTTTTCATTATTACAATGTAATACTACAGAAAAAATTTCCATGTCCATTTTTTTACTTAAATTTACCACTGAGTTATATAATCTTTGGTCATAGGGATCACCCTCTATCAATTCATTTGTAAATATATAATGTTTTGATTTTACGTAGTGTTTTTCCAGTATTGCTAATACATTTTCCCTAACTGCAAAAATTTTTTCCCATAGGTCATCTGGAACTTCAGCGTTTTGTAATTTAACAATATCAAATATAATATTATTGAATAGATTATTGCTTACTATTACTGCACCAATGATTTTACACAGTTCCTTTGCAGTAGTAAACTTACCACTGCCTGGAAAGCCGATTAAGTAGATGAGAGTCTTGCCCATAATGAATACTAGTAAAAAGCTATTTTCAATTATATAAAAAGTATATACATTGTACATGCTAAAAACATGATGATAAAATAGATGCAGGTAATACCTTTAACAAGTAGTTGCGTTGAAAATAGTTCATATTTAGAAATTTTGAGTATATAATTATAAATGAATCATATAACCTGTAAACAATGCTTAGCGATATGGAATCGATAAGAAGTACAATTGAAGAGATAATAGATCAAAATAAAGGTCATGATATAGTAACTTTTGATGTGCAGAATAAAACCGTTATTGCAAAATATATGATTATTGCATCTGGTGATTCAAGCCGTCACGTTAAAGCTTTAGCTGAGCACGTAATAAAAAGCCTCAAGCCACATGATAAAATAGATGTAGAAGGTATGGATGAAGGCAATTGGGTAGTTTTGAATTTTCAAGGCATAATGGTTCACATATTCAGGCCGGAAGTAAGGGAGTATTATAAAATAGAAGAGTTATGGAACTGATTGCCTGGATAGCTGGTGCACAACTGCACAAACGTTGTAATTTTGAAGGCAACTCCTGCACAGGTAGTGGTGTCATGAAAGTAGCTGACACTGGAATCCAGTTTTTCATGCAATTTCATCGAAAACGTTGTATAGTGTGCTTGTTTATAATTAAGTTCCAGTGTCTGGGCACTGGCTTCTCTATTAGGGTTACCTTCGGCATTAATGACAGGATAGACTGGGGTTTATAAAATGAAACACGCATCTGAATTTTTAAATTTCATCCAAGAAAGAGGGTACCTATACCAATGCACAAACATTGAAGGACTAGATCAATTATTATTGCAGAGCAATTATATAGTTGCATACATTGGGTTTGATTGCACAGCACCAAGTCTTCATGCTGGTCACCTAATTCAGATTATGATGCTCTGTCACCTACAAAAATTTGGTTATAAGCCGATAGTCTTACTTGGAGGTGGCACAACAAAAATTGGTGACCCATCCTTCAAAGATAAAGCAAGAAGCATCTTGCCTGTAGAGAACATCAATCAAAATACATCCAGTATAAGGAGAATATTAGAGAAAATGGTGTCTTTTAATGACAGCAAGACTGGTGCAATGATAGTAAATAACGCAGATTGGTTGGATAACATAAAATACATAGATTTTTTGCGTGATATAGGAGCTTATTTTTCTGTAAATCGTATGCTAAGTTTTGATAGTGTGAAAACCAGGCTGGATAGAGAGCAAACCTTAAGCTTTCTGGAATTTAATTACATGCTATTGCAAGCTTACGACTTTATTGAATTAAACAAAAAATATGATTGTCGTCTGCAGATTGGAGGGTCAGACCAGTGGGGAAATATAGTAAACGGAATTGAACTTG
The DNA here is from genome assembly GCF_902713635.1 of Wolbachia endosymbiont of Cardiocondyla obscurior. Lineage (NCBI taxonomy): Bacteria > Pseudomonadati > Pseudomonadota > Alphaproteobacteria > Rickettsiales > Anaplasmataceae > Wolbachia > Wolbachia endosymbiont of Cardiocondyla obscurior. The sequence goes on from NZ_CACTIU010000077.1 coordinate 2,802, forward strand.
GAAAAAAGTTGAATTTACCTGAGCTATTTGGCCTTACCATGCCTCTTTTATTAAATGCACAAGGAAAAAAAATGGGCAAAACTGAAAGTGGAGCAGTGTGGCTTGATGATAATATGCTAAAGCCTTACGACTACTGGCAATATTTTCGCAACGTTGATGATCAAGATGTTGGACGTTTTTTAAGATTGCTCACTGATGTGCCAATTGATGAGATTAGAAAATTAGAGTCTTTAAAGGATCAAGAAATAAATGAAGCAAAAAAGGTCTTGGCAACAGAAGTGACAAAAATATGTCATGGTGACAAAGAAGCGGAACTTGCACAATTTGCTGCAATTTCTGCTTTTGAGAATGAAGATAGCTCACTACTTCCTGATTACATCATAAAAAAAGAACAAGTGGCAAGCGGCATATCCTTAGTAGACCTACTACATGACACCGGTTTTGAACCTTCAAAAGGCGCTGCAAAGCGTTTAATACAGGGCAACGGATGCAAGATTAATGATAATGTTGTAAACAATATTGATCATGTAATAAATTTCGAGAGCTTTAAAGATCAGCCATTTATAAAATTATCTGCAGGAAAGAAACGCCATATAAAAGTTGTGGTAGATTAGGTCTCGAAGTAAGAAAACAAATTTTATACAAGTGAGAAATTAGATATGGAGCAAATTTTCAAAATTCGAGAATTATGTATAAAACAACTGGAAAGATAGTAGAAAGCGAAATTCTATTATATATAGCTAAAGTGGCTTAGGTTTACCTACAATTTGAAAAACAACAAATTCGTCATTCCGCTACTCATTAGCGGAATCTATACCGCGAATGAATCCATAACTGTACGGACATTGCAATTTGGGCCTACCAGGAGGGCAATGCCTCTTATCCAAGTACCCTCTTCTTGTCATCCCAGTGCTTGACACTGGGATCCAGGAATTTTATTAAGTTGGTAAGTATAAAAGTAGCCGTTTTATGTTAAAACACAACGTTCTTGATGAGATTACGGCAAGGCTGGATTCCAGTGTCAGCTACTTTCATGACACCATTTGCTGTGCAATTTACCTTCAAAAATGAATGTTCATACAGTTATGGAATGAATCGCGGTATGACGTAGGGAAACCTTTCTTGAGTTAGCTATAGCACTATAAAATTGTCCGCAGGGCCATATAAAAGTCGTGGTGAGTTAATAAATTTTTATGGAAGAAAGGATATATTAGAAAATTGAGGGTTTTAAAGGAGGTAAAAATGAGACTGTATTATAAAGATATCACAGGTCTTATCAAAGAACCCTACCGCTCCAGAGGAAGGGATTATTTTGACAAAAGAAAGGTACAGATTATATCTGTTAATGAATCTCAAGCTAAATCAAAGGTAGTTGGATCAAATATATATCGAGTAACACTAAAGCACGATGGTCCTCTTTTGAGTGGAACATGTTCCTGTCCTGCATTTGTGTATTATGGTCCATGTAAGCATATGGCTGCAACAGGTTTTGCTTTGGTTGCACTTGATAGAAAGGAGTATCGATCGTCTGCGCGCCCAGATGAACAGACTCTCTTTGAAAGGTTTTACTAAGAAAAACAAAGCAAGAGCTAATTTCAATAATTACTCGTTCCAGTAAACATTATCCTGAGATTTTTGAAGAACTAGAGGATAAAGAATATGAGCAATTTATTCAAAGTGAACTTTCAAAATCCGAGAATTATGTATAAAACAACCGGAAAGATGGTGAGATCAGGTAATCTATGGCTAAGACGTCATACCGCCGCGGTATCTCTTAGCCGCTAACACGTAGCGGGATGACGAGATGCCACCACGAACCGTCATACCGCGCGATTCATCCGCGGTATCTCTTAGCATAGATCCCGCTAACAAGCAGCGGGATGACGGTTGTCGTTTAGCTATAAACATTAAGAAATTTACCAAACGAAAAAAAAGGCAAAAAAAGCCCCATAATTGGCTAATTACTTACATTATACTTTCAAGTATGGCGTTTTTTTATTCTAAACACTTAATAACCGCGATTCAGCTACTTTTAAACCGCAACTAATCTAAATTATAAACGTTAAGAAATTTACTAAACAGAAA
>NZ_CACTIU010000078.1:0-4847 GCF_902713635.1 Wolbachia endosymbiont of Cardiocondyla obscurior
CACACTATACGCCATTATAACTCAAATAGCTTATTATACCTTTATCATTTACTTTGGGAAGTACTATAGTTGCTTGTTTTTCTAAAAAGAAACAGACATACCACGACATGCTATTTAATACGGTTGTTATCAAAGGAAATATTAAATGAGTTGCTATAACTATCGTTATCATATAAATTATGCTGATGAATTGAACTAAGGGAAGATTATGAATGAAGAGATAGTAAAACATTTGAATAAATTATTGACCAATGAGCTGACTTCTGTACGCCAGTATCTTTTACATTTTGCGGTTCTCAAAAACAATGGAATTAATAGACTTGCAGAAAAGGTAAAAAATGAGCTTAACGAAGAACTTGAACATGCAAACAAGTTGGCAGAAAGAATTTTGTTATTCAAAGGAGTTCCAAATTTTCAGGATACAAACGAAATATCAAAGCATGATGGAAAGTTTACAAAAGACACAATACGGAAAATCTTAGAAGCTAATTTGAAATTAGAGGGAAAAGGTATTAAGGATATCAAAGAAACGATTTCTATCGCTGAGAAAGAAAAAGATTTTGTTAGTGTAATGTTATTAGAAGAGATGTTAAAAAATGAAGAAGAGCACTTCCATTGGATTGAGAAACAGATTGACCTTATTGAACTAATGGGTGTTGAAAACTATTTAAGAACACAAATATAGAGTGTTAAAAAAAATAGTATTTATTTTAATTGTACCTTGCTTGCTCCTTTTTTTATTAGGATTATGGCAAGTATTCAGATTGAACTGGAAGAATAATATTATTAAAAGTATGAGCCTTCCAGTTGTTCATCTGTTGCCCAATAACGACCTTGAAAAATTTAACTATAGGCATGTCAAGATTGATGGGATTCTAAGTGACATAGAGCTATATGTTTTTGCAGGACAACATGGCTATCATGTGTTATCTCCTATGCTACTTACTACTGGAAATTATATGCTAGTGAACAAAGGAATAGTTAAAGAAAAAAAAGAGGAAAGAGCAAAAATTGAAAAAGTAGCTGCAGGTGGAGTTTTATATTGCAATAGCAGTAAAAGCAAAAATTGGTTTATCAAGAACGATACTGCTTCGAATACATGGTTTACCCTGAGTACAGAAGAAATTTCCAATGAGTTAGGTATTAAGCTAGAGAAGTGTATATTGTGGCCGAACAATTTTGGCAGCAAAGTAGCTATACAGCCAATGAAGCATTTGGAATATGCAATCACTTGGTTTGCACTTTCCTTAATTTGGTTGATTATGTGCATAATTTACTATAGGCAAAACCTCAATAAAGCTTGAAGCTTTCTGTACATAAAATTAGAGAAGTAGTTATTCATCTTTATCACTACCAAGGTCTTTTAACATACTGTAATTGCCTTTTCTGAATCTACTTTTTAAAGACGTAACTCCACTTTCGCTAATACCACTAAGGCTCAGTGCAGCTCCACCTAGCTGCAATCCTATCTCAGATGTTTCAGGAATAATTTTACTAGCTCCTAGATCTCTATAAACCTCCACATTACTCAGATCTGGTAAGCGTATTACAATATTTACATGCGGAAAATTTGCTGCAACTAAAGAAACAACTTTTTTTATAGTAACTTCATTCTTTATTGAAATAACGAGAGCTTGAGCTCTTTCTATTCCTACCGATTTTAAAATTTCACATCTTGTAACATCTCCAAGATATATAGGAAAACTATCACTTTTTCCTTCTTTGACTATTTTCGATTGAATATCTACAACAACGTAACTTAAATGCTCTGCCGTAAGCATTTTTGTTACCATATATCCCACTCTACCAAATCCAGCAACTATCACATGGTTATAAAGATCTTGTGTATCTGTTTCAACAGCTTCATCATCTAATATTGTTTTCTCAGTGCTAAATGAGTTTGCTATCCAATCTCCAAGCCCCGATAAAAGAGGAGTGAAAGCCATGGTTACTGTAGTTACCATCATAAGTACTTGAGCGATTTCACTTGGTAGCACATTTAGCTCATCTGCTAAGCGAAACAAAATAAACGCAAATTCACCGCCTTGTGAAAGCAGTAACCCAGCTTGTATAGCAGGTGCACTCTTAAACCCAAAAAATCTACACAATATATATATAATAGATGTTTTTAAAACGATAAGGATAATCGATAATAAAGTAATTAGTGGTAACTTATTGAGTAAAAGTTCGGTATTGATGGACATACCAACAGTCATGAAAAATAAGCCAAGAAACAAATCTTTAAATGGCAATACTGCGTGTTCTACTGAGTGTCTATATTCTGTTTCTGCAACTAACAATCCAGCAACAAATGCACCTAATGCTAACGATAAATGGAATTGCTCAGTAATAAATGCTGCTCCTAATACTATTAAAAGCGTTGTTGATATAAAGATCTCATTACTTTCCATTTTAGCAATAACCGAAAATAAAGGTCTAAGCAATAATCTACCAGTTATAAATATCAGCACTAATGCAATAGCTGCTTGCACCAATGAACCTGCCAATGAGCTTATCAGGCTGTGCTCAGAATTGCCAGTAAGTAAAGGTACCAATACTATTAATGGTACCACTGCAAAATCTTGCATTAATAGCACTGCTATCGACAATCTACCAACCTGACTTGCTTGAGAACCTTTTTCTTGCAGAACCTGCAACACTATTGCTGTTGAGGATAGCGCAAGCCCACCACCAATAACTGTTGCTATATTCGTATTCACTCCGAAAGCAAGAGCGATGCACCATATTGCTACCATGGTAACTATAACTTGAAGAGAACCGAACCCAAATACATGAATACGCATAGCGATCAGGCGTTCAAATGTCAATTCAAGGCCTATAATGAATAATAGAAAAACTACACCAAATTCTGCAAGATTATCCATTGCTTCAGCTGAGTGTATCAGATTAAATCCGTGAGAACCAATAACTGCACCTGCAACGAAGTAACCAAGCACTGGACTAATATTCATTTTCCAAAATGCTATGACTATAAACACAGCAGCAGAAAGCAAAATTATAATATCAAACAAATGCTGAGAGCCACTGTGCATGATATTTAACCTGTAGAATTAGACCATTTAATTGAGCAGCCAATACTTGATTTTTGGTCAATTGGAGAATTACCAGTTTCTGCAATAAATTTTATAGCTTGAAATAAGTCACTACTTCCTACTTCATAGCTTTGAACCTTTTCTTTTTTTGTGTCGTTAAAACGTCCACGATAGCAAAGGTTTAAATTGGAATTAAAGCCGAAAAAGTCAGGAGTGCAAACAGCCCCGTATTCTTTAGCTATTTTCTGTGTACTATCAATTAAATATGGAAATGTAAACTTATTTTCCTTGGCAAAATTAATCATATTTTCAAAGGAATCTTCTGGATATTCATTTACATCATTTGGCATTATTGCAATGGTGTTTACCTGATAATCTTTTTTCAATTGATCAACATCGCTTACCAGATTGCTAATAATTGACTGAACGTAAGGACAGTGATTGCATATAAACATTATAATAAGACCATTTTTTCCACAACAGTCACTTAATGCATAATATTTATTGTCTACTCCCAAAAGATTAAAATCTTTTGCAGTAAAACTAAAATCGACTTTAGGAGTATTCAGAGCAACCATAGACTATTATTATACCACATGTAATTTACGGTCTTATTATTTAAATGTCAAACGGTTTCTATGTATACTGTTTGCATATTCTTTTTTAGTATTATAATTATAAAACTTATGTTCATAACTTTCGAAGGAATAGACGGCTCTGGTAAAACAACACAATCTAAGCTACTTGCAAATCATTTTAAGCAAATTCACGGCGAAAATAATGTGGTATTGACTCGAGAACCAGGTGGTACTGATTTTGCAGAAAAGATAAGAGGAGTGTTGTTAACGAATAACATTGATCCTATTTCTGAACTCTTGCTACTTATCTCGATGAGGCGCGAACATATGAAAAAATTAATATTACCAGCTCTTGCAGAAGGAAAAATAGTGATTTGTGATCGGTTTATTGATTCAACTATTGCATATCAAGGATATGGGTTTGGAGTTGACTTAAGGCTAATAAGGGACTTACATAAGCTAGTGGAAATTAAATATCCAGATATTACATTCATTCTAGATATTGATGTTAAAGTTGGGTTAAATAGAGCAAAAGACAAGAATAAATATGAAGAAATGGATGTTAATTTTTACAATAAGGTCAGAAAAGGATTTCAGGAAATAGCCATAAAAGAGCCCGTTAGGTGCAGTGTTATCACTGGAATTGAAACAAAAAATGATAATCACGTACACAATGAAATTATTGATAAAATCACCTAGCTTGTGATAGAAAATTATCAATTTCAGGTAACATTATTTCATATGAATAACTTTTTGTTTGAGTAGCTAAAAAATCCTGTATTTTGTCTGGATCTTCTTCACTTATCATCTTATATGCCCTTGCGAGGTTCATTAATTCACTTCTATTTTTTTTATTGCTTACTTCAGTAATAGTAAAAAATTGATCAAAATGGTCTAAGAGGTCTTTATTTTTTATTGAAGACACAATATCGTCAATTTCTTTCACATATAATGCAAGTTTGTGTGCTTTACTACGATCTTCAAAACAAAGATTAACAAGCACGTTACGAAACCTATCTTTCGTAGTACTTCTCACTTCTGCTAATAAGGACTTAATATTTTCTTGGCAATGCACTCTCTTTACCGATTCAGCCGGTTCAACCATACCAAGAACATTCTTTACCAAAGATTTTTCTTCACAACTATAGTACTTCCCAAAGTAAATGATAAAGGTATAATAAGCTATTTGAGTTATAATGGCGTATAGTGTGGATTT
>NZ_CACTIU010000079.1:0-4846 GCF_902713635.1 Wolbachia endosymbiont of Cardiocondyla obscurior
CCAGATACGTGAGTTTTTTTGTCATTTAATCTGTACAGAGAAGATAAATAAATAGCTTCAGTTTCATGATAAGGGGGTTGGCGAAGGGTGTCAAGTAACTTTTGCATTTAATCCATTTCTATGGCTTATATAATAATCGTTATTGTAGTATAATTTAGAATAATGCAATAGATACCTAAATGTTTTAGCTATTAATTATATGTTGCACAAAAGCATATATTGCCCTACCATCCAAGTAGGTTAGAAATAAAGAGGTTTTTATGAGTTTTACTTTACCTGAATTACCATACGATAAAACAGCTTTGGAGCCTTATATATCTGCAAAAACCTTAGATTTTCATTATGATAAGCACCATAAAGGATATTTAAATAAACTCAACGAGCTAGTTGAAAATACGGATTATCAACATGTAAAAATTGAGGAATTAATAACAAAAGTGCATGGTAATAGCGGCAACTTGCCTATATTTAATAATGCAGCACAAGTTTGGAACCATACTTTTTATTGGAATTCAATGAAAAAAAATGGTGGTGGTAAGCCTAAAGATGGTAGTCTTCTAGCAAAAAAAATTCAAGACGATATCGGTGGCTTTGATAAATTTTATGAAGAATTTTCGAGTCATGGAGTAAGCCAGTTTGGCAGTGGATGGGTATGGTTAGTGCTCGAAAAAGGTAGGTTAGGAAAGCTCAAAATCACCAAGACTCCAAATGCAGATTTGCCAATAATTTATGGCCAAGTGCCACTACTCACTATGGATGTGTGGGAGCACGCCTATTATTTAGATTGTCAAAACCGTAGAATTGACTACATAAAAGTTTTCCTTGATCATTTGATTAATTGGGATTTTGCAGAAGAGAACTTAGAAGAATATATGAGATGAATATACCCCGGGTAACAAAATTAGATAATGGTCTGCGCATAATAACTGAGCAGGTGCGTGATATTGATTCCGTAGCTTTAAGCATACGAGTTGGTGTTGGCAGTAGAGCAGAAAGTGCAAAGCAAAATGGAATATCCCATTTTTTAGAACACATGGCTTTCAAAGGGACGAAGACAAGAACTGCCTTTGAAATTGCAAAAGCTTTTGATGACATAGGTGGAGTTTTCAACGCTAGCACCGGTAGGGAAAGCACCACCTATTATGCAAAAGTCCTCAAGAAAGACATAAAAACTGGTATTGATATATTAATAGATATATTGATGAATTCCACGTTTCCAGAAGATGAATTGGAACGTGAGAAGGGTGTTGTAATACAAGAGATTTTTCAAACTAATGATTCACCAAGTGACATTATTTTCGACAAATATTTTGAGGCAGCTTATAAAGACCAACCATTTGGTAGGTCAATCTTAGGCACGCAAAATACTGTAAAATCTTTTACTCGAGGAGATCTAGATAATTACATAAATGAGCATTACTTTGGTGAGAATATGCTATTTGCCGTTGCAGGAAATGTTGAACATGAAGAAGTTGTTGCATTAACCAAAGATTTTCTCTCAAAGATTCATTCTAAAAAGCTGAAAAAAAGCCAAAATGCGAGCTGTACTGGTGGTGAGTATTTAGAACATCGTAAATTAGATCAGGTACACTTGCTAATTGGTCTACCTAGTGTTTCTCGCCATGACGATAAATATCACACGTTTCAAGTGCTTGATTCTATATTAGGGAGCGGAATGTCATCACGTTTATTCCAGGAAGTAAGGGAAAAGCAGGGATTAGCTTACTCTGTTTATTCATTTAATTCCAGCTATACTAATACAGGAATGTTTTCCATTTTTGCTGGTACAGACAGTAGTAACTTAGATAAGCTTTTAAAATCTATAACGACAGAGTTGAAGAAGTTGTCTACAGATGATCTGAAGGAAGAAGAAGTAAATAGAGTGAAAGAGCGAGTAAAATCCCAAATTTTAATGTCACGCGAAAGTGTTAGCTCACGTGCTGAAACATTGGGACACTACTACGGTAACTATAATAGGTACATCAGTAAAAATGAATTAATAGAAAAAATTAGTGCAGTTACCACTGCTAACGTAAAAAAAGCAGCAGAAGAATTGTTATCTCAGCATGAAAAAACCACTCTAGCTGCAATTGGAGAAATTGAATCATTGCCAAGTTACGATAAAGTGGTTTCTATGCTTAAAGCTTAGTGTACTTTAATTATGTTGCTTAAGCTCACTAAAAAGTTCAATGAACGGTTGCAAAATCCTTTCTATAAAAAGTTTACTTTCTGGTTCATCGCGTATATTACTTATCAGTTTATTCAAAGTTTTCTCGCTGTTTCGTAAAAATAAATAGCTTTCTACTGCTTGCACACCAGACAAGACAGTCAAAATTCCTCCTATCACTAGACAAGCAGCTATAGCAGGTACGGTACCCACTGCAATTGCAGTTGCGATTAATGATAACCCAGCTAAGAATGTAACGGCTGAAACGCAAAACGCTATTTGATGTTTTTCTTTATTGTTAACCATAAATACCTCACAAAAACTATATTTTTAACATACCAGTGTTGTCATGTATTGTCAAGTTTTTAAAGAAGATTAAAAAATGCAACGCACATGTGCAAAAGACGCTAACTATGGATTAGCCAAGGAAGAAAGAGTAGGAAGAGGAAGGCTTTTTCTGTTTTAGGGAATATAAAATAAGCGTAGAAAAATATGAACTAGGTGTATAATTCACAGTGTAGTGGTATCTCACTAATCCAATTATTTTTCTCCCGATCTAGCCTATCATCTAATATAGCCTGCCTTATTGATGCCATTAACTTATTCATAAAGAAAATATTATGAATGGTAACGAGCGTGTAAGCCAGGAGCTCTTTAGCTTTCAGTAAATGGTGTATATAAGCTCTTGAATGTTTTCTGCAGGTAAAGCATAAACAGTCACTTTCAATTGGGTTGTTGTCCAGCTCAAATCGTTGATTCCGCAAATTAATATGCTCTTTGCACTTTGAAGAAATAGAATTTCTGTTTTTTACTTTAACAAGTGCGCCACCATGCCTTGCTAAGCGGGTTGGATGCACGCAATCAAACGTGTCAATTCCAAGCTCTACTCCGCGAAAGATGTCCACAATTCCACCAATACCAAGCAAATGAGTAGGCCTGTCTTTTTTCAGGTGGTCCATAGTGAAAGAAACTACATCATGCATCTGCTCTTTACTTTGACCAAGTGATCCACCTATTGCTTGACCAAAAAATGGCAAATCGTTGATAAAATCACAACTTTCTCTACGTAAATCTTGATACACTCCGCCTTGACTAATTCCATACAGTGCCTGCTTGCCATTATTGTTTTTTTCAAATTCATTTAAAGAACGTTCAGCCCATCTGTGGCTCATGAGCATTGATTTTGCTGTGTATTCTTTGCTTACGTGAAATGGAGTGCATTCATCTAAAACTAGGATTAAATCTGCACCTAATTTCTGTTGAATTTGTACAGATTTTTCAGGAGTTAAGCAATAAATTTTACCATTAATGTAAGAACGAAAAATTGCCCCATCCTCATTAATTTTGATCAAAGTTTTTTGTTTTTTTCTTATTCCTTTTATCTCTTCCGAAACTGATCCGTGGCCTAAGCTAAATATCTGATATCCACCTGAGTCAGTTAGCATTGGCCCATTCCATCCTATCATCTTGCGCAAACCACCAAGTTTTGCAACAGTATTCTCTCCTGGTTGAAGCATTAGGTGATAGGTGTTGGAAAGTATGATTTGGGTACCAGCTTCACTTATTCTTTCAATATCTGCAGCTTTAATTGCAGCTTTTGTTGCGCAGAATATAAAAGCGGGGGTTTCTACGCTTCCATTTGGAGTTTTAATTGTTCCAACTCTTGCAGAACCTGATTGCTTGATTCTCTTGAATGAAAATTCTTCTTTCATCTATTTGCCTGAAAGTTCTGTTATGATGTTTTCTACTTTCTCAGGAGTAAGATTTTCATAGAAGTCATTATTGATCTGCACAACGGGAGCATTAACGCATGCACCTAGGCATTCAACTTCTTTTAAAGTGAACAAATTATCTTTAGTAGTCTCACCGATATTGATTCCAAGTTTTTTTTTAAAGGTATTTAAAACTTCTTCACTATTGCACAACCAGCAAGGAGTTGTTCTACAAATTTGTATTAGATATTTGCCTACTGGTTTTAAATTATACATGGTGTAAAAATTTGCCACTTCATATACACGAATATGTGGAATATGCAGCATATCAGCAACATAACGCATAGCAGATTCAGAAACCCATCCGCATTGCTCTTGAACCAGATATAGTAAAGGCATAACAGCACTACCTTCTCTACCTTTGGGATACATCTCTATAAACTTTCCCGCTTTCTTGAGGTTTTCTGATGTAAAACTAAACTGCTCTTCTTTTTCTATCATTCATGAGACTCGTGTAAACTTTAACAGATTATACCTGTAGAACCAATGATTGCAATTGTTGGTTTTTTGAGAAATAGCATAAAGCTTCTTAGCCCTCTTCAAGCTTATATTTACCTTTTAGTATAAAATATTATATTAATTTTTTAATTTTAGTTAAAATTTTCATTGACATTAACACACAGGAGTAATCATAATAGCATTTTATTAATATTTTAAATAAAATTATGTCTATATTAAGAAGATTGCTCGGGATCAACTCAAATACACCGGAAATTAAAGAAGCGATAGGTTTTAATCCAACAAACGTAGAATTAATTGAGGGGAATGGAGTTGCTTACGGACTCAGCTATCAAGATAATGGTAATGGGAGCAGTAAAGTAAAATTACTTATTATAGTACTTCCCAAAGTAAATGATAAAGGTATAATAAGCTATTTGAGTTATAATGGCGTATAGTGTGGATTTAA
>NZ_CACTIU010000080.1:0-4710 GCF_902713635.1 Wolbachia endosymbiont of Cardiocondyla obscurior
AAATTAAACATGAGACGCCAGATACGTGAGTTTTTTTGTCATTTAATCTGTACAGAGAAGATAAATAAATAGCTTCAATGTTTATGATAAGGGGGCTGGCGGAGTTTGTCAAGCAAGTTTTTCGTTTAATTTTTCGTCCTGTTTCTACGGGTTGCATACCACTTAGCTAACATGAGTTTTGTTTTGACTTTTTGTGTTAATTTTGCAGAATATTAAGATTATCATTTAAATAAAATACATGACGAAAGAGGATTGGGAAGCGGTAATTGGGCTTGAGGTGCACGCTCAAGTTTCTTCTAATACGAAGCTATTTTCTAGCTCATCAACGGAGTTTGGTGCTGAGCATAACACTCAAGTTTCTCTAGTTGATGCGGCAATGCCAGGTACGCTGCCAATACTAAATTATTACTGCATAGAGCAAGCAATACGCACTGGTCTTGCACTTTCTGCAGAAATTAATAAGTATTCTTACTTTGATCGGAAAAATTATTTTTATCCTGATTTACCACAAGGTTACCAGATAACTCAGTTTTTTGAGCCAATAGTTAAAAACGGTAGAGTATTTATCAACGACAATGAAAAGGAAATAAGAATCGCGAGAATTCATTTAGAGCAAGATGCAGGAAAGAGCGTTCATGAGGAAAGCAAAACTTATGTAGATTTAAATCGTGCAGGGGTTGCTTTAATGGAAATTGTTTCAGAACCAGATCTCCGTTCATCTGCGGAAGCTGCAGAATGCATGAAAAGATTAAGGCAGATTTTGCGTTATATTGGTTCGTGTGATGGTGATATGGAAAAGGGATCACTTCGTTGTGATGCAAATGTTTCTGTCCGCCTAAAAGGCAGTAGCACATTTGGCACTCGTTGTGAGATAAAAAATCTGAACTCGATACGTTATATTGTGCAAGCTATAGACTATGAAATACAAAGACAAATTGAAATTTTAGAAGGTGGGGAAGAAATAAGTCAAGATACCTTATTATTTGATGTTGCTTTGGGAAAAACAAAAGTGATGAGAAGCAAAGAGGATGCAAGCGACTATAGATACTTCCCTGAGCCTGATTTATTACCTGTTGAGGTAAGCCAGGATAAAATCGATTCTATTAAATCATCTTTACCCGAGTTACCAGATCAAAAAAAGCTGCGATACATTGAGGAATTGGGTATCAACGAATACGATGCAAACGTCATTACCTCCGATAAAGCAATTGCTGATTATTTTGAGGAATTGATAAAAAAACATGATTCAAAGCTCGCCGTTACCTGGTTAACCGTAGAGCTTTTTGGTCGTTTGAATAAAGCAGGTATTGATATTGTGAGCTCCCCAATCAAAGCCAATGCCCTGTCCGAGCTCTTAGATTTTATCGTTGATGGAACAATCTCTGCTAAACTTGGCAAACAAGTGTTCGATAGTATGTTTGAAACTGGCAAACCTGCATCTCTCATCATAGAAGAGCAGGACCTAAAGCAAATAACCGATAGAGGTCAAATATCAGAAGTTATCGACACAATCATCAATAGCAACCAAGATAAAGTTCAAGAATACAAAAGCGGTAAAACAAAATTATATGGTTTCTTTGTTGGTGAAGTCATGAAATTCACCAAGGGAAAAGCCAGCCCTGATGTTGTGAATTCAATTTTGAGTGAGAGATTAGAGTGAGGTGCCTGTAAGATTATCCTGCTCGGCGGTTAAGCGCACCTTTCATGGTATTATGTATCAAGCGAGATGGCTAATGCTGTTTCCTAAACATGCAGTAGATAGAGAGTATTCTTTCCGCCTATTCACAGAGAAAAAATCAGCTAAGGATTTTGATGATATTGTTCTTCGGTATGAACAAGATGGGAAAATAGTACATAGATTCATACAAGTCAAGCACAGGCAGGGTAGGCACAAAAAGATCAGTATAGGTGACTTATTAACACCGGGAAAGAATGGTGCGTTTGGCTTAATAAAATATCTCATTGCTTATTTAAAGATCAAAAGTAGTGGAGAGTTTGAGGGTGAAATAGAGGATTTTGTCATTATTACAAATGATGATTTTGATTCCGCGGATTCGACATCGCATCCAGTAAGAAAGCTGAGAATGATGCCGAGTGGGAAGAATAAAGGAAAGGAAATTTCAGTCATAAGAATAGACACACAAGATGAATTTCTGGATGTAGGTGATGGTGTAAGATATAAATTTGATGATAGCATTATCTCATACTTGCAGGAGAATAAGAATTTTATAAAGCGTGAGGTAGGTAGAGAAGTCAGCGATAAAGAAATAGAAGACTTTTTAAATAAATTAGTATTTGCAGTCAATTTGCCAAGCGGAACTGAACTTAGTGAAATTATTAAGAGTGAATTGGGCAAGGAATTCAGCAATACTGATGCAAGTCACTTCTACAGCCGTTACCAGGAAGAAGTGCTGATTTTGCTAGAAAAAGAAGAAGAGGAGTTTCTATCATATGAGAAAGCAAAAGCTCTTCTTGAAAGAATAAGAGAGGAAATTTTAGGAGCGGTATGGTTTGGCATAATAGAGCCAGTGGCATCTTTTACTGGTAGAGGCAGAGTGTTAACAGCTCTGCATAATATGCTACAAAGAAGTGCAAAAAAACAAGCGGTGATATCGCAGGTTGCCTCTATTAGCGGTCTTGGAGGAGTAGGTAAAAGTGAGTTGGCTAGGAAATATACTTACAAATATGGAAAGGATTATTATGTTAATGCTATCTGGATAGATGCTGAAAGCACTGAAACTATGAAAAATTCTTTCCTGGATTTAGCTAATAATAGATTAGGCATTCCTACCAAAGATAGGCACGAAAGGGACAAGACGATAGAAAACATTGTTAGAGAAGTATATGCTTTTTTTGCAAGAAGGGGAAGGAGAAGCCTGTTCATTTTTGATAATGCTGAGGGATATGAAGACATTAAAAGGTTTTTACCTTCATCTTTACACCCTAGACATAAAAAACCTTACATTTTAATTACTTCTCGTAATAAAGATTGGAGAATAGCAGAAGACGAGGAAAAAATAAAAACAATACAGCTAGGTGTATTCAAAAAAACGGAGGCTATAAGGTTTGTCAAGAGGGCTTTAAATATAAAAGATAATTTACAAGATGAAGAAATAAAAAAACTAATAGAGGAGTTACAATATTTCCCACTAGCTTTGGGGCAAGCAATTGCATATATAAATGAAAGCAACATTGTATTAAGTCGCAGAGGTGAAGAAAGAGTTGGGGTTAGTGACTACCTAAAAAGGTATGAAAAAGAAGCAGAGAAACTGCTCGACTTTGAGTCTAAATATAAAAGTGACCGTTATACTAAAACAACATTCATAGCTTGGAAAATTACGATTGATGCTATAGCAAAAAGAGAATGTGGGCCAGAAGCATTGAAGATTCTAGAAGTAATGGCTTATCTTGCTCCTGACAAGATTCATATAGAAGAAGTCTTTTCAAAGTTAATAGCAGAGGATAAGGAAAAGTTATGGAAGGCTGTTGAGCTACTCGATAGATATTCAATAATTGACTTAAAAAAAGGAGTGGCAAACATTCACAGACTAGTGCAGAAAGTAACTGAGTTGAATTTACAAAAGGCAGTCCGGGAAGAAGAAGTTCTTAGAAAAGCTCTGGAATTGATAAATAGTGGTGATATAGCAATCAGTCACATTGTGTCTATTTGGGAATATGCAAGTAAATATGGTAAGTTGATTGATGATTTTTACTTTAACTCATCTTGTATACATAGGAAACCATTTTTTATAAAGAAAAGTACTCCTTTGCACTTGCTTGCTGCAAGTGGTGATTTTAAAGCAATTAAGGCTATACTCACACATATATCAACACATTTCCCAGGTAAATTGATAATGGCTGTTAATGTTGAAAATAATTCTGGTCACGCTCCATTACACTTTGCTGTTTATAATGGAAGATTAGATGTAGTAAAGTACCTTGTTAGTAAAGGTGCTGACATTAGTGCTAAGAGCAAAGACGGCAGTACTCTGTTGCACTATGCTGCTCAGGGTGGAAGCTTGAATGTAGTAGAATACTTGATAGATGAAAAGGGTACAGACATTAACATAAAAGATAATGACGGTACAACTCCTCTACACTCGGTTGCTTATCTAGGCTACTTAGCTGTAGTGAAAAAGTTTATAGAGAAAGGAGCTGATATTAATTCTAGGGATATTTATTATAAAACACCTCTGCATTTAGCTGCTAGTAATAGTGATTTAGATGTAGTAGAACATCTTGTAAACAAAGGCGCTAATGTCAATGCTATGGATAAAGATGGCTTGACTCCATTACACTGTGCTGTTTTTCGTGAAAATTTGGAAATAGTAGAATACCTTGCCGAAAAAGGTGTTAATACCAAGAACAAAGATGACGATACGCCACTACACTTTGCTGCCGTAATGGGAAAAGTTGCTGTGGCAAAAATACTGCTAAAACACAACGCCGATGTTAACGCTAAAAATAATGAAGGAAAAACAGCATTGTATTATGCAGCTAATAATAATCACCAAGAGCTTGTGGAATTGCTTTTAGCTCATGGTGCATCCTATGACTACTGAATTTTGCATTTAATTTATAGCTCCGCTTCTATCAAGGCATAGAATGACGGAAGTGGGCTTTAATAGCTGTAATACTATAGTATTTTCTAAAATGAATGATAAATTTCCATTATGGTATTACCAACCAAAAGTTGTAAGTCTGTATATT
>NZ_CACTIU010000081.1:0-4687 GCF_902713635.1 Wolbachia endosymbiont of Cardiocondyla obscurior
AATCCACACTATACGCCATTATAACTCAAATAGCTTATTATACCTTTATCATTTACTTTGGGAAGTACTATAGTTAAAATCTGTTGATTGGTCATGAATGCCATACCAAATCGCACTAATAGTTCTGTATAAAAGTTTACTAGAAAAATATGTATTTTTTGGTGATACGGAGAATGATAAAACATTTTTTAAAAGTTCTCTATAATTCGGTAGCTTAGCATAGTTTGAAAGGTATATTTGAATGGCTAACTTTACTCGCTCTCGCACTTTCATATCTTCTAAATTAGAATTCCTTAGTTCAGCTTCCATTGAGCTATTTAAGTCCTCTGCTATGTGCTCCAAAGCGCTATATATTCCATTCTGAAATTTGCAAAAGCTATTAGCTAGATTAAGGTCAGTGCACACCTTTAATAGGGTTTCATCGCTTATCCCTTCAAATGGAATAACCCTAATTAGCTTATCTATTATTAACTTTTGTTCCACGCAACATCATACTAAACAGCATGTGTGATTGTACCTGAGATTTTCAAACATTCTACAAAATGCTTCACCACGTTCCTCGAAATTTTTCCATTGATCAAAAGAAGCACACGCGGGAGAAAGTAATATTGTTACTTCTTCCCTGCTATTTAAGACCTCTTCAAAAGCCAATCTGAATGCATCTTCTAGATTGCAACATTTCACAAAATCTACTTTATCCTCCATAACATTTGCAAAAGCTTCGGTTGATTCTCCAACAAGAAAAGCTTTTCTAATCCTTGTAAAATGCTTGCTTAATGATTCTATTCCACCCTCTTTACTTTTTCCACCAACAATCCAATATATGTTTTCATAAGATAAAATCGCCTTTTCGCTCGACTTTGCATTAGTTGCTTTGCTATCGTTCACGAAAAACACATTTCTTATTTTGCCAAGCAGTTCATTCCTATGCCTCAGTCCTGAAAAGGACTTGATTCCATTGATAATAGTGTTGCTATCTACTTCAAGTAGCTTACATACGGCATATGCGGCTGCTATGTTCTCTGCGTTGGATATTAGGTTTATTTTCACGTCGCTTACTGATAAGCTATGATTCTCTAGTTTTAACGAGATCACAGTGCCTGGGCACTGGAATGACAAAGAGGGTGACATCGAAGCTGAGATTGGAATTTTGTCTCCAGTGAATTTGTTGAATATATCAGCAGTAATCTCATTGTCACATCCTATTACGGCAACCTCACTACCGTTTATCAGTTTTAATTTAGTTGCTATGTAGTTCTCCATACTTCCATGCCTATCTATGTGATCTGGTGTAATATTGAGCAGTGCTGAAATGTCCACGTTAATTTCATTCATCAACTCCAATTGAAAAGAGGAGAGTTCGATTACATAAATTTCTGCATCTCTTTCTAGATCCAAAACAGGAACGCCTAAATTTCCACCAATAGCTACTTTTTTCCCTGCAGATTTTAATATGTGCCCTATTAGTGATGTAGTGGTTGATTTACCATTTGTTCCTGTGACGCCTATTACCTTCTGGTTCGTAGTTTTAGCTTCAAGAAATAGCTCAATGTCTGATTTTATTTTGCAATCAAATCTCCTTACAAGTTTTACTATCCAATGTGGCTCTGTTGGCACTCCAGGGCTTAAAACCAATGCACTGATCTCATGCCAATTGTATTCCTTGGGATGAATAAAATTACATTTTTTATACATCATTTTTGCATTTGCTATTTGCTCTTCATGATCATCCCATGCATATATTCTTGCACCACTCTTTGTTAGAGCGTTAATGGCGGATAAACCAGTTTTACCAAGACCAAAAACCGCGACGTTTTGATTTTTGTATTTGTTTAGTTGCACTGCTAGATAACTTATGTGAACCATTTTATAAAGATATCGTACAAACTACAACAGACTTCTTTCGTAGGTTACAACTGTCATTCAATAGAAAAAAAAACTTCCTTGACAAACTCCGCCAGTCCCCTTATCATGAAACTGAAGCTATTTATTTATCTTCTCTGTACAGATTAAATGACAAAAAAACTCACGTATCTGGCGTCTCATGTTTAATTTTTTGCACTATGTGCACCTTATGTCTTTATCAAATTTCTAGGTTTTTACCTACGCAAGCTGAGATACGCTTATAAAGCATTTAAAACATTAAAAAACGCCAACTTAAAAAATGGATAGTGAATAATTAGCTACCCTAGGGTTTCTTTTGCCTTTTTTTCTGTTTAGTAAATTTCTTAATGTTTATAATTTAGATTAGTTGCGGCTTAAAAGCAACTGAATCGCGGTTATTAAACGTTTAGAATAAAAAAACGCCATACTTGAAAGTATAATGTAAGTAATTAGCCAACCACGGGGCTTCTTTTGCCTTTTTTTCATTTGGTAAATTTCTTAATATTTATGGCTAAACGACAATCGTCATCCCGCTGCTTGTTAGCGGGATCTCTTGTTAGCGGCTGAGATACCGCGAATGAATCGCGGTATGACGGTTCGCGACGGCGTGACGATAAGCTCGTTATCCCGCTGCTTGTTAGCGGCTAAGAGATACCGCGGCAGTATGACGGTTAAGTGGGGTGTCATCCCAGTGTCAGCTACTCGGATGACAGGAGAAGGAGGCTACTTGCATGACACCATTCTTTTTTCTGGATCCAAGTAATCAGGGCACTGGGATGACAAGAAGAGGGCACTGCCGTCATAAAGGAACCAGTGTCAGCTACTCGGATGACAACAAAGAGCTACTTGGATAACAAGAAATATAGGTACTGGAATTGTAAAGAGTTTGCAAATATTAGTTATTACCTGTAGGATATAAAGAAATTAGTAAGGATTTTAATAGGAATAATATGCCATCTGTTACTTTTATTTTACCTGATGGGAGTAAGAAAAGCTATGAAGCTGCAGAGGGAGAAACTCTGCTCAATTTAGCCCACAGAAGTGATCCAGATCTGCTTGAAGGTGCATGTGAAGGTTCTCTTGCTTGCTCTACATGCCATGTAATTGTTGATCCAAAGTTTTATAATGCTGTAGAAATACATAACCCTATATCTGATGAGGAAAATGATATGTTAGACCTAGCTTTCGGCTTAACAGAGACGTCGAGGCTTGGATGCCAAATAAAAATCACAAAAGATATCGACGGCTTGTGTGTAACCATACCAAGGGGTACAAGAAACATATCATTAGATAAATAGGGGAATCATGCGTAAGATTTTTATCTATATTATCATCTCTTTACTTTTGTTTATTCCTGTAGCGTATAGTGGTTTTTGGTATTTTTCTGCATGTAAGGTAAAAAATCTTTTAGCTGAAACAATACTATACATTAACGACGAAAAATTTGATATTTCACATGATTTTAGTGGATTTCCTTCTAACCTAATTTTCCGTGTGACAAACCCAAAATTTTCCAATGAGCAATTAACCATCTCATCTGATGCTTTATTGATAAAAAATAGATTGTTTGATAAATCAGTATATATCTACATACCAAGCAATGAAGTCAACATTGCTGTTCATGATGATGAGAAAAAGAATATAAAATGCCACACAAACGATAGCAGCCACTTTGTTGTTAGACTAAACGATTTACCATCTTCATTGCGATTCAACAAAAATAGTACCGTGATAGACTATATAGATACACTTCGTTACGAAGATTATGGATTAAAATGTGATGTTTTAGAAAATCAGCAAAGTGTTATAACTGAAGTGAATGATAAAAGCAATTACATTCAATTTCACCTCGATAAAGAACCAAGTGGAAATACTAAACTAGGATTTGATTTTTATACTTATCGGTATAAAAATACTGCAAGTCCTGAAAGTTACCTTAGTATCGACACTAAATTTGATTACGAATTTGTAAACCACATCTCAGCTTCCAGAATTAATTTCAACATAGAGAAATTTTTAATTCAAAGTAATAATTTTTCTCTTGCTGCAGATGGTGGAGTGCAAAATTATAATTTGGTTACGTCTTCATTTAAAGACAAAATCAACGTGGCTATATCAAATTATAAAGAATTAATCTCGTTTATGATTGGTGACTCAAAAACTTCAGATGTGTTTGAAAAATTAATGTCTTCCTTATCAGAAAAAACAACTGATGATGGCATTCAATTTTCAATAAAGTACGATGATGATGTAGGGTCAAGCTTTATTGGAAAGTTATCCACTACTGATTTTATGAACCAACTTGGTAAAATAACCCAATTAACCAAGGATGAGAGCAGTAGTTAGTTTACTTTTCATATTGATATTTCACTCAGGCGTAAACGCTTTTACTCTGGATAATAAACTCAGAGATAAAAGCATGGAAAAACGAGCAACCAGTTTATTTGAAATAATAAGGTGTCCAATATGTTCTGGCGAATCATTGTCTGAATCTGGATCTCAGATTGCGTATGACATGCGAGAAGCAATTCGTAAAAAAATCAATGATGGATACACTGATGAAGAGATAATCTCAGAGTTAAAAAATTCTTACGGCAATTCAATTATAATCGTACCGCCTATAAAATCTAGCACTTACATTTTGTGGTTTATTCCACTTACAACTCTGCTTATTGGGTGTTTTTTAATACAAAGATACATCAATACAACCACTTAAACCTTTTATATATAGCTAAAGTGACTTAGGTTCTCTAATTGCACATAAGTCAACAATAATTTTCACACAAATCAAAACAGCATATCT
>NZ_CACTIU010000082.1:0-4541 GCF_902713635.1 Wolbachia endosymbiont of Cardiocondyla obscurior
ATCCCGCTGCTTGTTAGCGGGATCTAGAGATACCGCGAATGAATCGCGGTATGACGTAGGACTGCTGTCATTCCAGTGCTCCTTTTTTTGTCATCCGAGTAGCTGACACTGGGATCCAGGAAACTTAACTTTACACCAGGTGAATGTACAATAAGAACTGGATTCCAGACTGGAATGACACCGAAGGGGCTACTGGGATGACAGGAGAAAGAGGTACTGGAATGACAAGAGAGGGTACTTGGGTGACAGGAGGTAATGCAGGAAGTCTAATAGTGCAGCAACACAGAACCCCAGGTCAGGCCTGCACCTATTGAAATCAGCAGTACCAGATTTCCTGATTTTATTTTTGATTCTTGTATTGCATAGTCTAAGGCCAGTGGAATTGATGCCGCTGAGGTGTTTGCATGCTTATCAACGGTATTAATCACTTTCTCTATAGGAAAATCTAATTTCTTTACTACTGCTTCAATAATACGAATGTTTGCTTGATGGGGAATTAACCAGTCAATATCAGTGATTTTCAAATTATTGCATTTCAGAGTTTCCTCTACTGAGGCTGTTAACTTATCCACTGCATGTTTAAACACTTCTCTTCCATTCATGCATATTTTTCCAGAATCACCAGTTGAGGATATCCCTCCGTTCGTACATAGTATGTCCACATTGCCATCAGAATATAGGCTAGTTGAAATTATACCTTTTGTAACCCCCTTCTCTGCCACCCAAGTATCAGCATCATTTGTTGGAATGACGTTAAAATGACATGCTGATTTCATTATTACTGCACCAGCACCATCACCAAAGAGTACACAAGTTGACCTATCTTCCCAGTCAACAATCCTAGACATTATTTCAGCACCAATAACGAGTGCATATTTAATGCTATTGTTAGATTTGATAAGCGAGTCTGCGATTGTAACTGCATATATAAAACCAGAGCATGCTGCTTGTACATCAAAAGCAAATGCGTTTTTACATTTTAACTTACTTTGTACAATCGTTGCACAGCTAGGAAAAGTTTTATCAGGAGTTGTTGTAGCAACTATAATCAAGTCAATTTCATCTACTGAAATTTTAGCTTTTTCTATAGCACTTTTTGCTGCATTTACAGCTAGATCTGACGTTAGTTCTCCTTCATCTGCTATATGCCTTTGAACTATTCCTGTTCTCTGCCTTATCCATTCATCGCTCGTCTCAACTATCGATGCAATTTCGTTGTTACTCAACATTTTTCTTGGTAGGTAAGATCCAGTGCTTAATATGAAACTTTTATTCAATATGACTTACCCCGTTAATTATCTTTTGATTTAAATTTTCACTAATTGCATTTACTGCAAATTTTATGGCATGGGCAAAAGAAATAGCATCAGAATTTCCATGACTTTTAATGATGATACCATTCAGCCCTAAAAACATAGCTCCACTTCTAATTTTGGGATTAAAACGCGTTAAAGCTTTATTTAGTTTGGATTTTAACAATATACCAACAAGCATTTTCGCTATCCACGAATTGAATACTTCCTGCTTTATTAGATTGATAAAGGTACTAGCGGTTGCCTCAGCCGTTTTGAGCATTACATTGCCAACAAAACCATCAGCAACAATCACATCTATATTACCCTCTAAAAATTCACTTGCCTCTATATACCCTTTGAAATTAATGCCTGGAGCGTTTTTAAGCAACTCAAAAGCGCCGCGCACTGAGTCATTACCTTTAACTTCTTCTGTGCCGATATTTAGCAAAGCAACTTCAGGATTGTCAATTTTTAATGCTATTTTTGCAAATATACTACCCATTAACGCAAATTGAAATAATGAGTCGGCATTACAATCAACATTTGCACCAAGGTCAAGCAAAGCGAAGCTTTTTGTCTTAGTTGGACAGATAGAGGCAATAGCAGGACGATAAATGTTTGGTAATGTTCCTAAAATAAATCTGGAAATTGCCATCAATGCTCCGGTGTTGCCTGAAGATACCACTCCGAAAGCTTTACCTTCTTTCACTGCAACAATTGCAGCTTTCATACTTGAGTCTTTACGATGTCTCAGCGCAAAAGATGGCTTATCATTTGCAAGAACATTGTCAGAACAATGAGTAAACTCAGAATTGTTACTTACTTTTTTATATTTCAAAAGCAAAGGAGATACTTCTTCCTTATCTCCATAAATATGAAAAAAAACTTTAATGCCTGGGTCAACAAGGTTGTCTAAAAAAAAACCAGCACCCTGAATTACGGAAAGAGGCGCAAAATCGCCCCCCATAGCGTCAAGTGCAATAACTATATTATTATTGACCGTAGGTAACATATCATAATAGTCACTCTGCCTGTTGCTTAATGAAAACCCGTTTTCCTTTGTAACTGCCATCAACTGCTACGTTATGAGGCAACATGAATTCCCCAGTTGTTGAACATACCACAATATTCTTAGGCTGAATAGCATGATGAGAACGATGCATATTACGCCTTGACTTTGACTTTTTTCTTTTTGGAACTGCCAAAATTTCCTCCATTCTACTACAAAATACAATACATTAGTAACATGTTTTTTACAGGAAGTAAACAGGGATAGTAAAATAAGTAAGGTTTGCTTATGTAATTGAGTTCTATAGCTAAAGTGGCTCTACAATTTGAAAAACCGTCATTCCGCTACTCGTTAGCGGAATCTATACCGCGAATGAATTGCGGTATGACGTAGGGAAACCTTTCTTGGGTTAAGCTTTAAATTAAAACATCAAGTATATTGAACTTAAAACATATCTCAGCTATACTTTGCGATAAAGTTAATAAAAATTTTAATAAAATCAGTAACTCTAGCTAAAATGAATACAAAGTGAGCTTTTTTGATATAAATAGTGTTAGAATAATTGGTAGGTACTTTATCAATTTTTTGTTAAGGCTTGGTAGTGCATTCATATTTTTTATTCAATCTCTATACCACTGCCTTGTGCCACCATATTATTTTAGCAACATAGCAAGACAAATTATAGAGATAGGCTTTTTCTCTCTGCCAATTGTTGGGCTCACTGGAGTTTTTATAGGAGCGGCAATAGTTTTACAAAGTAGCTTGAGTGACCCATTAATTAACCAAGAACAGATAATACCCAAACTTGTTACGATCACTATCATTAAAGAGTTAGGACCAGTTTTGATCAGCTTAATAATGGTAGGAAAGGTTGGATCATCAGTTGCAGCAGAAATTGGTACAATGCGCATCACCGAGCAAATAGATGCACTTACAACCTTGAACATCAACCCTTTTAAATATTTAATTGCACCAAGGATTTTAGCGTCAATCATAGTATTTCCCATACTTACAGTATGTGCAGATTTAATAGGAATATTTGGAGGATGTATCACTGCAGTCTTCGAATTTAACCACAATTTAAATATATACATTAAACACACAGCTCAGTTCTTTAATACGTATGATTTTATAACTGGGCTAATAAAAGCAACTGTATTTGGCGCCATAATTTCTGTCTCAAGCTGCTATTACGGTTACCATTGCAAAGAAGGTGCACGAGGAGTAGGTGTTGCTACAACATCAACTGTTGTTTTATCGTCCATACTGATCATTTTAGCAAACTACATGATTACTTTGATACATGCGTAACTCCATAATATCAATATTGAACTTAAGCTTATCTTTTGATGATAGGACAGTACTAAAAGATCTAAATTTTGATATATTAAAAGGGGAATCATTAGTCATACTTGGTGGCTCAGGAAGCGGCAAATCTGTATTAACAAAAACAATTATCGGCTTGCTTGCTCCAGACTCAGGGTCTGTTAAAATAAATAGTAAAAGCAAAAATAAATTTGGGGTTTTATTTCAAAATTCCGCTTTATTTGACTACGTTACAGTGTGGGAAAATATATCTTTTAATTATAAAAAGCGCTTTAATATCAGCAAAAAAGAGGCAAAACAGCTAGCAATCGAGAAGTTAAATGATGTTGGACTGGAGGAAAGCATAGCAGATATGTTTCCAATAGAGCTATCAGGTGGAATGAAAAAAAGAGTGGCACTTGCAAGGGCGATTGCACACAATCCAGAAATCATTATTTTGGATGAACCAACTTCAGGATTGGACCCAATTATGTCAGATATAGTAAACGAGATAATAATAAAATTATCTAGAGATCTTAACCCTACAATTATCACGATTACACATGATATTCATAGCGCATTTAAAATAGCTGATAAAATAGCAGTATTATATGAAGGGGAGATCATTTCCCATGGAACTGTTCAGGAAATACAAAATACTAATAACGAATATATAAAAAAATTCATTCGTTATATATAGCTAAAGATATATACACTATTGCTAACAGTCATATTTTTAAGTTTTAACTTTGTAAAAGGTAGTGGACATTGGAATTCAGATTTTTTTCAAACTGGATCCTATAGCTAACACGTCATACCGCGATTCATTCGCGGTATCTCGGCATAGATTCCGCTAACTATAGTACTTCCCAAAGTAAATGATAAAGGTATAATAAGCTATTTGAGTTATAATGGCGTATAGTGTGGATTTA
>NZ_CACTIU010000083.1:0-4323 GCF_902713635.1 Wolbachia endosymbiont of Cardiocondyla obscurior
TCATCCCGCTGCTTGTTAGCGGGATCTCTTGTTAGCGGCTGAGATACCGCGAATGAATCGCGGTATGACGGTTCGCGGTGGTATGACGGTTCGTGGCAGCATGAAGATAATCCCGCTACTTGTTAGCGGCTGAGATACTGCGGCGGTATGACGTAGATTGCTGTCATTCCGCTACTAGTTAGCGCCGCAGCGGTATGGTGTAGGAAAATTAGCTATATAGCTAACTTGTACCACGCGTTAAAGCTTTTAAACAGGTCTTGGTTTACTTACTCCATTATTTTCTTTATTATCAGATATCATTTTAAATAATATGGAGGAGCAAATTGTCAGCAATTGCCATTATTGATTTTGGTTCACAGTTTACACAGCTTATCGCAAGACAAGTAAGAGGAATGGGTGTTTATTGTGAGATATTTCCAAGCAACATCAGTTTTGAAACAATATCAAAATTCAATGGGTTTATTCTCTCTGGAGGACCACAATCTGTAAATGATGATTGTTCTGAAACAAGTAGAGTAGTACATGAAATTATAAAACTTAATGAGGCAACAAGCGTTCCTATACTTGGAATATGCTATGGACAGCAACTCATTTGTCATTATTTTGGAGCAAAAGTAAAAGAGAGTTTCAAACAGGAGTTTGGTAGAACTAAAATCAAGATACTAAAAGAATCCCCCATTGTAAAGGATACCTGGGATGTTAATTCTGAAGTGGATGTATTAATGAACCATGCGGACAGTGTTGATACTATACCACAGGGATTTACTGTTATCGCATCAGGTGTGATAAATCAAACAATTGCAATGATTGTCAACGAACAGCGGAAGATTTACTGTACTCAGTTCCATCCTGAGGTTAAGCCCACAACAAATGGCAGTAAATTGCTCTCTAACTTCTTGGATATTGCAAATTGCAAAAGAGACTGGACAATGAAGTCGTTTATTGAGGAGCAAAAGGAAAAAATCAAAAATGTAGTAGGAGAGAAAAAAGTAATCGCTGCAGTAAGTGGTGGGGTTGATTCAAGCGTTGCAGCGGCTCTCACATATAAAGCTATAGGAAAACAATTGAACTGTATTTTTATCGATACTGGGTTGTTACGCAAGAACCAAACCATCGCTATGTTGAAAGAGATTCCGATAAATTACGTTGATAAATCAAATTTATTTTTGAGTAGGTTGAAGGGAATAACTGATCCAGAAGAAAAGCGAAAAATTATCGGTAACACTTTTATTGAAGTGTTTGAAGAAGAAGCAAAAAAAATAGGTGATGTGGATTTTTTGATGCAAGGTACCATCTACTCTGATGTAGTTGAGTCAGGGCATGCCTCAGACAACACTAGTACAATTAAGTCTCACCATAATGTTGGTGGGTTGCCAGAAAAGATGAACCTGAAGCTAGTGGAGCCTTTACGCTACCTCTTTAAAGATGAGGTAAGGCTACTTGGAAAAGAAATTGGGCTTTCAGATGAGATAATATTTCAACATCCATTTCCTGGACCTGGACTTGCAGTGAGGATTATAAGTGAAGTCGATGAAGAAAAGGTGCGAATATTGCAAGAAGTAGATGAAATATATATTAATACGATGAAAAATTACGATCTATACGATAAGATATGGCAAGCTTTTGCTGTATTATTACCAATAAAAACTGTAGGCGTTATGGGAGATGGTCGTACGTATGGATATGTTTGTGCTTTAAGGGCTGTAACATCATCTGATGGTATGACAGCCGATGCATTTCCATTTGAAGATAAGGATCAACACTTGCTAGTATTTTGGGATTTTTTACGCAATGTCGGCAGTATAATTGTTAATAATGTTCCCGGAGTAAATAGAGTTGTTTATGATATCACTTCTAAACCACCCGCAACTATTGAGTGGGAGTAAATCAAAAAGATCCCGCTGCTTGTTAGCTGGATCTAGAGATACCGCGAATGAATCGCGGTATGACGGTTAATTTTCTTTATTTTGCTTATAATTTCCACAAGCAGTGCAAACATAAATGAAGAATACAAATATCCTTTTGGTAATTCTATATGAAATCCATGAAGTATGAGGTACACACCGACAAGTAAAATAAATAAAATGGCGATTATTTTTAACCCTGGGTTAGATTTGATTAACTGGGCGGTATAACTTGATAAAAACAGCATTGCTAGCATGGAAAATGTAAATGCTGTAGCAATTATTACCATGTTATAAGTTAGTGCTATAGCAGTTAATATCGAATCAACCGAAAAAACTAAATCTATTAATATAATTTGTAGCACAACTAAAAAAAATTTTGATTTAACGTTTGCTTTCTTTTTATTTTTCTTACATACAAAGATGTCATCCCGTAACTCCATAGAGCTCTTAACAATAAGGAATAATCCCCCTGCAATCATAAGTAAATCCCTTGCTGATGCAGTGTGAAATATAGGTTTTTGCATTGATAATATAGATGATGTAAAAAATAGTATTACAAAACGCATTAATAGTGCTAATCCAAGGCCCATAAGGCGCACTCTTTCTCTCAGCGCATTTGGTACCTTATCTATTGCTAGAGAAATAAAGATTAAATTGTCTACACTAAGTATAGTTTCAAGTAGTGTAAGTGTCAGTAAAGTCCAAGCATCAGTTAGCATTTTTGTTTCAAATTCGGTTCTTCTTACTCTACAATAGATGTGTAAAAATTAAGTGACTTCACTCAGAAGTTTTATAGCAGTTCTCCAGAAAAACAGGATATATAAAGTTCAGCAGCTTCTTCTATTTTCGTTTTTGAGCAAAATCAATAATAAGAGAGTTTCTTATTTTCATGCACGCAAATAAGATAAAGCCTTATTTTCATTTTTGACTTTATTTGAAAATAATATATACTATAAAAATAGTGTGCTCGGTTGAATGAATGTATATTAAAGGATCACCATCAGGCAAAGTATTCGCTGGTTATCAGGCATTTATACCAAGCCCCTTGCCACCAAAATTTGAATGGGACAATGATTTAGTGAATAGTCTTTAAACCCTTACTTTACTATAAGGAAAGTGGTTGAAAACTTAGGTGTCGTATTTACAACAGCCCAAAGAGCAATCGTAAAGCTTGAAGATTTAGGCATCGTTTCACAAACTTCTCAAGGAAAGAGAGATCGGGTTTATTGTGCAACTGATATTTTGAATATTCTAGAAGAACCAACTAAGATTACAGAGAACTTCGATAGCACATTGTAGCTATTGTGATGAATAAATTCAGCAAACAGCAAGCTTAAAGAGTCTGATCCAATGGACATGCTGAACAAAAAGTAAGGAGCTCCTTTTGGAGGATTGTATTAACTTATTAATTAATTGCTTGACTTTTAGCAGGATTTATTATATTATTTATTAATGAGCAATGCAATCAAACCAAGGAGGATAGCATGATAAATAATTTGGATTCAATAATTCTTGGAATAAAAGATGGTGAAAAGGCGATTGAAGATTTAAGGGTTGTTCTTAAAAAAAGAAAAGAAGAAGTTATTACTACACAGACATTTAATTACGCTTTACAATGCCCACAAACTACAAAGGAAGCGATAGTACACGAAATTCTGCTTCATTTTATACAAAATACTGGCAATCAATCACTAGAACAAGTGATACAATGCTTAGATAGAGCAATACAATCTGGGATATATGCAAAAAACAACCCAATAAGAAATCTAGATGAAGAATTTCGTACTCATATAAACTTTAAAGATGAAGAGGGAAATACATTACTACATCATGCAGTTATAGGTAATAAAACTGAAGAAATAACCACCCTTCTTGTTACATATAGTGCAAATCCTTTGATACAAAACGCGGATAATAAAATTCCTTCATATTTAGCTCAAGGAAAAACAAAAGAAGTGCTTATTAAAAGTATGAAAAAACAAGCTAATACGAAAAAAGAAAGCGCTATGGTAGGCAGTTTGGTGCCTGGCGTAATAATTGGTGGTTTTCTTGGTGTTGTACTTGGAGCTGGTGTGTGTGTTGCAGTAAGTCTTTCTGGTGGTATGATACTAGGTGTAATGATAGCATCTTCTCTTGTTGCTAGTATAGCTATTGGACTGGCCATGTATTTTTTGAGTCAAGACTATGAACAGGCTAAAGCGATAGAAAAAACTATTAGCACTGTTAGCTCTGAAATATCTGTTGATGATACAACTGCCGCTAATAAAAATAATAAAGAAGGGCCACAACTTACATATAGCTGACCCAAGCAACACGTCATACCGCGATTCATTCGCGGTATAGATTCCGCTAACTATAGTACTTCCCAAAGTAAATGATAAAGGTATAATAAGCTATTTGAGTTATAATGGCGTAT
>NZ_CACTIU010000084.1:0-4222 GCF_902713635.1 Wolbachia endosymbiont of Cardiocondyla obscurior
AATATACAGACTTACAACTTTTGGTTGGTAATACCATAATGGAAATTTATCATTCATTTTAGAAAATACTATAGTACTTGCCTATGCCACTGCATTACCTGCACTAGCAATAATTGGAATTACTGTAGCATCTGCACTGATAGTTGGTAGTATTACCTATGGAGTTACATATAAGTCATCAGAGTATTCATTAAACAGTAAGCTAAGTGAGGTTAGCTGCAGTAATGTTGATGGAAATAAACAAACTGTACAACCATAATTATTAATTCACCACAGTAACCGCGCCGTGGCAGTGTTTGTACTTCTTTCCAGAATTACAAGGGCACTTGTCGTTTCTTGAGACTTTGGGAAGTCTGCTATTTCTAGCAGAATGTAACCTATTGCCTATCTCTTGGTTATCTGCCAACTTAAAGTGCGCTAGGCGGTGAATGGTGAGTTCCTTCCATTTTTCAAGCATTGACTCAAACATCAAGAAAGCTTCGCGTTTAAATTCATTCAGTGGATCTTTCTGCCCCATGGCACGTAGGCTTATGCTTTGTCTTAGGCTCTCTAGAACTGAAAGGTGTTCCCTCCATAAATGATCAAGTGTCATTATCATCATTTGCTTCACGATCGTATTCCACAAATCTGTAGTGTGCTGACTGTTGAAATATTTTTCTTTCTCAGTAAAAAATTCTTGTATCTTATCATTTATATAATCCAAAGCTTCTTGTTTGTTTAAAAACTTTGCTAAATCTTCTTTATCAAGCGTTATTCCATACCTTGTATGGAATTCTTTGACTATATCTTCAATATAATCCTCATAATAGCCACTTTGGACTATACCTTCTATTACGCTCTCATTTACTTCGCTATATACTTCAAGTAAATCATTAATTTCGTTGCCTAAGATATTGTTTCTCTGCTTAAAAATAACTTTACGTTGGTTATTGATTACGTCATCAAACTTAAGTAGAGATTTCCGCACGTCATAGTTTCTAGCTTCAACTTTCTTTTGCGCTTTCTCAAGTGCCTTATTGATCCATGGATGATGAATAGCTTCGTTATTCTTTAACCCTACTTTTTGTAAAAAGCTTCTCATTCTATCAGAACCAAATATTCTCATTAGGTCATCTTCGAGCGATAAAAAGAACTTAGAAAGTCCAGGATCACCCTGACGGCCAGAACGGCCACGTAATTGATCATCTATTCTCCTGCTTTCATGTCTTTCGGTTCCAACCACACATAAACCACCAGCTTTTATAGCAATTTCCTTATCTTTTTTTACTCTTTCAACTATTTCTTGATATTTTTTTTCTCTTTCATCAGCATTTTTTATCTTCTTTAGCTCCACCTTTGCGATCATTTCAGCATTTCCACCAAGCTGAATATCAGTTCCACGTCCTGCCATGTTAGTTGCTATAGTGACACTACCTGGCACCCCAGCTTGCGCTATTATGTACGCCTCTTGTTCATGATAACGAGCATTCAATACTGAATGCTTAAGAGAATGGCTTTGCAAAAGCGCAGAAAGCTTCTCAGAGTTTTCGATGCTCACCGTGCCAACAAGGACCGGTTGAAGGCGTTTGTGGCATTCTTCTATAAACTTCAATACAGCATTAAATTTTTCCTTTTCTGTACCGTAAATTTCATCATCAATATCAACTCTTTTTACAGATACATTGGTTGGAATTTTTACTACATTTAATCTGTATATATCACGAAACTCTTCTGCCTCTGTTGCTGCTGTTCCAGTCATTCCGGAAAGTTTATTGTACATACGAAAGTAATTCTGAAATGTGACCGATGCTAAAGTTTGGTTTTCATGCTGAATTTCAAGATTCTCCTTCGCTTCAAGTGCCTGATGAAGACCATCGGAATATCTCCTGCCCTCCATCATACGCCCAGTAAATTCATCAATAATCACTACCTTTCCATCTTTCACTATATAATCTTTATCAGCAGTGAACAGCTTATGTGCACGTAATGCTTGGTCCATATAATGAGTCATTATCATGCTGTCAGTATCATAGAGCGAGGAATTTTCAGGAATGAGATTGTATGATCTTAGTAGTTCCTCCACTCGTGAAATACCATCTTCAGTCAAGAATACCGTTCTACCTTTTTCATCTACTTCATAATCAGAGTCAACTAATTTGGTTACTATTTTATTGATATGCTTATATATCTGATTGTTTTCCTCAACCGGGCCAGAAATAATAAGCGGAGTGCGAGCTTCATCAATGAGTATTGAGTCCACTTCATCAACTATTCCGTAGTGAAAGCCTCTCTGAACCATGTCTTCTTGAGAAAATTTCATATTGTCTCGCAGGTAATCAAAGGCAAGCTCGTTATTTGTGGAATACACGATATCTGCACTGTAAGCCTCTTTCCTCTCTTCGTCTGTCAAGTTATTCGTAATAAACGCAACAGAAACCCCAAGAGAATTATATAATTTGCTCATCCACTCTGTGTCTCGTTTTGCAAGGTAGTCATTAACAGTTACGACGTGTACGCCTTTCCCTTCTAAGGAATTTAGATATGCTGCTAAAGTTGCAACGAGTGTCTTTCCCTCTCCTGTTTTCATTTCTGATATCATACCATTGTGGAGCACCATTCCACCAATCAGTTGAACATCAAAGTGCCTCATGTTAAGAAACCTTCGAGAGGCTTCACGCACAACTGCAAATGCAGGTACGAGAAGATCATTTAACGTTTTCCCATTTTTCAATTCTTGTTTGAATTCTTCAGTTTTACCAGCAAGCTCCTCATCAGATAAACTCTGCATTTCTGTTTCTAATGCATTTATTTGCTGAACAATTTTCCTAAAGGATTTTATTATCTTCTTGTTTGTGGAACCAAATATCTTTCTTATAAAAAAGAATGACAACGTAAAAATGAAAAATATAAGAATGGCTGTCAAAATTAGCGGAGAATCTAGCATAAACTTAAGTAACGTCTTATTTAATATGAGATTATATTACTAAATGCAGCCTACAGCAATTACATATTAGATTCGGGGAATCCTTATTCATATACTAAGGTAATAAACAAAGGAACACTTCCAACCCTGTTCTTGCAGGCACTGTTATTGAAATATTAAAGAATCTGTTGCATTATCTTAGGCACTTGGTGACTTTAATTTTTTATAGAAAGAAGTTATTCGTAGGTTTAGTAGGGTATGAATGTAGAAAATAAACAGTCTGAAATACTTAGTAATCGTATATTTAAGAAGAGAGATGGCACATCAACAGGTGATCATGGTTGCAAGTATGAAGTAAAATTATTAATGCTGTATCTACTTTATGGGTTAAGTAGTAAAATTGACTTTTGGTTAGCATCAAACATAGAAGGTTTTGGAGCCTTTGATGATATTTTTTTTGAGTATAAAGATCAGAAGAACAAATCGAGAATTATCTTGGTTCAAGCTAAACACCGTAACGACCCTAGTTCATCAGCGAATATTACTTTTGAAGATTTGTTTATTGATGGAAACAATAGAAAGCGACAGAAAGAGGATTTCGGGTTAAACAAATATTTTGAATCTCATCCTGAGATTAAGCAAAACCCTGAGTATAAGAACAGTGATATTACACTTGTCATTCATGCTAATGTTAATGTGAACTTAAAAAAAGGTACAGAAAAGCAAGGCAAAGTAGAAACATTAGAGGAGTATCTGGAAGAGTCAAAGTTAACAGATGATAACATTTTAAGTATTTATGAAGGTCACAGAGGAACGTGCTACAAAATAAAAAATCATATTGAACTGAAAAAATACTTCAGTTGCGGCAGTGAAGATGAAATAGAAGATTTTTTACTTAGAATAAGGTTTGTAGTTAATCAACCTAATCATTCAAAATTAGATGATATTATTAAGAAAGAAATAGGGAGTATATACAAAATATCAGGCAAGAAAAACATTGACATGGTTTTTGACTTTGCACGCGGGAAGGTAGAAAAATGGTGGGAACAACAGGGTAGCGAAGTTTCTTATCTAACAAGAAAAGACAATTATTTTAAGGAAGCCATAGAACATCTTTATAGTCTCAAACTTAAGGAAGATCTACCTGAATTTTGGCAAGTCCCTCTTCGAAATTATAACTTTGTCGGCAGAGAAGCGCTGCTAGATAAAATAGAAGAATGCCTGAAAGCTAATGATACAGCAACACTATAGTATTTTCTAAAATGAATGATAAATTTCCATTATGGTATTACCAACCAAAAGTTGTAAGTCTGTATATTT
>NZ_CACTIU010000085.1:0-4150 GCF_902713635.1 Wolbachia endosymbiont of Cardiocondyla obscurior
TCAGGGTCAGGGACTTTGGCCCCAACCCTAATAAACCATTTAGATGGTTAAGATATATCTAAAAACCTAAATTTATTTCCCCAAAGCTTCTCACGTACGCTCTACAGAATGTGAGTTTACCTGTTGCACACTACACTCTGTAACCTTTAAAGGGGCACTTCCCTTATGTTGTACAACAGGAGAAGCAGGCGATCCCATAGAAGAAAAACCACTATCTCTATTAGAGTTATCAGGTGACGATAATTGTGCTTCTGCAAGTCGCCGTAACTGTGATTCTTTACTCTCACATAGAAATCTGCTTAGCTCCCTTTTCCCCGAAAGAGTACGCGTCAAATATAAATGCTGCTCCTCCCCAGGGGAGAAAGAGTGGGAGTTTAGCTTCTCCTTCATCTCAGGAGGAAGAACTTTGCATAGTTCCTCCCTCTGATCAGGATCAAGACGTTGTTGCCACTCTGGTCCACCTTCATGCGTAGGAGAAGTCACCGCTGAGGGTGGATTACTTTTTGCTTTTATTCTACCTGGGAATGAAGAAGATGATTCAGAAACAGGTAGTTTTTCAGGTACAGAACCCCCAGGAGCACTTAGACTTGAAGATATCGAACACACCGAATTACGTCCTTTGTTATTTCGCCTAAAATGTGAAGATATCTTTTCTAG
This sequence comes from Wolbachia endosymbiont of Cardiocondyla obscurior, assembly GCF_902713635.1. Lineage (NCBI taxonomy): Bacteria > Pseudomonadati > Pseudomonadota > Alphaproteobacteria > Rickettsiales > Anaplasmataceae > Wolbachia > Wolbachia endosymbiont of Cardiocondyla obscurior. The sequence continues at coordinate 658 of NZ_CACTIU010000085.1, forward strand.
GAAAGTTCTATCATCAGGCTTTCTTTCACTACAACGCAAACCACCCCTATGTTTCTTCGGAGATTTACTATCTTGTGACTTTGCGTCAGAATACTCATCACTACTTTTTCGATCACTTTCATCAGTAACTTGCTGTTTTTCAGATTCCTCATTAGAAACCTCAAGATTTAAGAATGTTGAATTCTTCCATGCTCTAGGAGAAGGAATCGATGATAGCCTATATCTCACTTGCTGACCCCGAATCTCTATTGGCATACTTTCATCATCTGCCTCAGCACCTTTCGATGATGAAGGTTCACTCCGTGTCCATGATGAACCACTAGGTCCTGCTTGCACATTTTGAACAGCACTTAGATCTCTAGATATCCCTGGAACACCACAACTAGTTGTAGCATAACTCAGATCTGTCAATGGCCTATCACTCGTTCTAACTGAATTTACATAATTGAGCAACCGCGGTCCTTCTTCTCCTTCTTCTTTTTCTGATCCTTGCCTGGGAGAATCCTTTAATGCTCCATCGGGACTCCGCGTGGGAGACTCCAATTTCATATCTAACAGTTCAGTCGATGGTGATCGCGACAATGCTCGAAAACGAAGCTCAGGGTCAATGGACAGTTCATGGTCTTTGTTGATTACAGAGCTTTCTATTATTTTAGTTATCACACAGTGAGAAATGTACGGATTGGAAAAGTTTATGCTATACATTCCACTACTTTCATTTATTGATAATTTTCCCTGAGTTCTACCATAAAGATCATAAAATACAGCACAATTAAATGTACAATTTAGTTCAAGAGCTTCTTCATTTGTCAATATCCGCTTTTCTTCGCCATCTAATACAAGAGGTATAAGAATTGAGGCTTCTTCTTTACCTAAAGGGGAAGCACATACAAAGCCATATATTGTCACTCCTGTCGATTGACCAATAGATTCTATTATCATATCTTTAAATAATTTCACTTTATGATTAGCACTACTGTCAACTCCAAGATACATACCTACAAGCCATGCCTTATACCGCGTTACACTATCAATAAAACGAGCGTCATCAAAAACATCTTTGATATATACACTATTGCCTTTAACCTCTAAAGGCTTCTTAGGAACATTTTCATATCTTGCTTTCATCCTTGATAAAAACTCATGCTTAAATTGCTTGCATGATTCTTGATTATCAAAATTACCGTGCCACAAATAATCTTTTTTGTTAGACGCTTTAGTAACTATTCTACAAGCTGGCATACCTTCTAGAATATCTTTTTTAAGTGAAGAAGCCAAATGAGACTTCAAATTAAAAATTACACCCTTATCTATAGGTGCTAGAAACTCAATCCTACCTTGCTCATCTTGAGACCACTCTCCTTTACTGGTGTTAAACGGAAAAGATTCAGTATTAAAAATTAAATTAGCTGTATTTAACACTACCTCATCCGTATCTCCTTCTTCAATACCGTAGAACTCACCTACTATTTTCCTTTTTATATTGTAAAGATATTCGCTACACTGATAATCCTTCATACCCTTATCAAATGATACTACGATATAGCCCTTCTTGCCCTCGCTTTGCAGCTTAAAATTAGTTTTAACTGTATTACGAGCATAATTATGTACATTAAAAGCGCTAACCAATGCTCTTACTGTTTCTCTATTAGGCATACCAACCTCCCCATTTTTAAATTACAACAACTACCCTTTAACTTAACGTTTCATAGAACTACCAGGTTCGTTTTTTTTCTGCTCAGACTGATGCCTCCTTTCTTCTACTCTTCTGGCTGCGTCACTATGGTCATCATACCTCATTCCTGTTGCTCCCCGCACTATACCACCACCTGGTGCTGTATTCTCACGTTTCCACTTTTCAGCATCAAAACCTTTTTTATCATTACCACTATACATATTGCCTCCTAAGTAAAAATATTATGTAATTAATATACTAAAAATAAAATTAAGTGCAAGCACTTTTTTATATTTTTTTTCAAAAAATTTTATTCACTCTTTTTCATAAAACACAAATTTCAAGATTCCAGCGTCACGCGCTGGAATGACAAGTCATTGGCAACCCTAAGTTCCCTACGTCATACCGCGATTCATTCGCGGTATCTCAAGCATAGATTCCGCTAACACGTAGCGGAATGACGAACTGTCGACATCTATCTATATGCCCCTGGATTCCAGTACTGGAATGACACCCTTTTTTGTCATCTAAGTATTAGCTATCCCCACTATGGTGTCTTTCCTACTGACTGACCTTCTGCACATTTCTCAACTTTTATATCATTAGTCAATACTTTTGGTGATTGAGCATTACTCACAGAACCTTCATTCTCAGCACCTTTCCAAGTACCCATGTTAGTAAAATCAAATCCACAATCAGCAACAGAACTTTTAACGGATTGCTCTGAAGCCTTTCTGTCAGACATAGATTTTGGGATAGGTTGGCTCGAAGCTTTTCTGTTAGGAACAGAACTCTTAACATCTGAAATTCCTCCCTCAGAAACAAATTCTTGAGCAGATTTATTTAAAGTTTCTCTGTAGGTACTATTGTTATTTTGCTTTGTCATTTCTCTCCAATCACTATTGCATCTGCGAATATCCTCATCTCGTACCTTCCCCGTCCCCGTTGCAGTCTTTGGAGCAGGTGGACACACCTCTTTCTCCGGCTTCGCTTTTTTATCTTCTTTATTTACTTCTTGTTTTGGCAAATTCTCAATATCCTCCTTACCTCTATCATGTGTTTGCACAAAAGGTACTCGATCTTTCAGAGAATTTGACAAAAGATCAAGTTCTGGTTTGCTCAGAACAACTGGCCTTACAAATCCTGGTGAAATTTCAAAAAGGAAAACTGGCACTTTAGGTTTTTCTCTTTCATCCACTTTTATTTCTACGTCTTTATGAACTTCTTTAATTGCTTCTAATGATGTTTTTTCTGCTTTTTTGTCTTCTTTTTCTGTAGATGCCTCTACCGCAGCCGCCAACTCAACTCCAAACATCTCTGCGAACATTGTAACAATCCATCCGACAACGGCCATTTGTAACCTGAGTTTCAGATCTTGCAATGCAGTTAATCTTTCTAACGCCCTTGCAAACTCTTCTTCTGATAACTCACCACTGCCTAATTTTTCCTGCAATTCTTTTATCTCTTTGTCCAACCTCTGATTGAAACTTAAATCGCGTGCAAAAATCTTCTTGATTAACTCCTTAAGCTTATCACGCAAAAACTTCATTATCGCAGCAATCAGGTTTTTTTCTTTCTTCTCCTTGAGCATTTGGTAGATTTTCGGATCATCTACATCTACTTCAAAAAGGTTGAAGAGAGATTCAAAGAAATTCCAGAAATCTCCGAGTACTCTTCCTTTTTCACCAGTGAAGTAATCCTCATCATCACCTTCTCCGATATGTAGCTCTGCTTGAGATGATATTTCATCGACACAACTAGAAGCCTGACGCTCACACTCGAGCCTCCTGAGCAAATCTTGTCTGGTGAGCTCCTCTA
>NZ_CACTIU010000086.1:0-4113 GCF_902713635.1 Wolbachia endosymbiont of Cardiocondyla obscurior
ATTATCTAAAGTAATGATTAAGGTTAAACGCTGTTGTTTTTCATTTTCCCTAAATTGATTTAATACTCTAACAATGTACTCGTTACCGTCATTCCCCGCCAAATTAGCTACTTCAAAAGTGTGATTACCTTCATTACGAAGCTGATATAGCAATCTTGCAGCACGGGCTATATCAATTTGTTGAAGCCAGTAATCATAATAGCCAGCACTTGTTGCAAATTCCAGTGTAAGCAGATCATTTACTTCTATCTGTTGGTTATCAAGAATCCCTCTTATTTGTGTTAATATGTCTTGCACAGTTTGAGTAGTAGGTATAGTTTTATGCTCTAATGAAGACCTTCTCTCTATCACTTTCTCATTAGGTAGCTCTTTCACCTTTACCAACTCAATTAAGGATTTTCTATCGAAACTACTTGGTAGATATTTTACTATCATTTCATTTATTTCTCGAGGTAAATTTTTCACTACAAAAAGATTGGAGATTACTTTCAAAGCTTGATCGAATAGTTGTAAATTCTTCTTTCCTATTTCATATTGACTTTCCATTATCTTGGAATACGTAGGAAATTTACTTTTATATTCACCTTTCTCCAATACTGTTACTATATCTTTATTACGCATCAAAGATGCTAATTTATTACCTTTGCTTGTCAAAAGATCGTAAAATGTAACATTACCATTAATTATTTCTTTTTTTATCCCTTCTATTTCATTCACACATCTATCAATATATTCTGACATTTCTCTTTCAAGATCGGAATTATGTTGCACGAGATATCGTGGCTTTCTTACATTGCAACCTTTTAATTTAACTTCATGTTGTATTAAAAGCTCTGCTATATCTTGAAAGCCATAATGTATAGCCCAATTTAAAGGATAGCCAATATCCATTTTAATATCAGCCCCTCGTTCTATTAAGGTATTTACTACCTCAAAATTGCCTCCTTCAACAGCAAAATGTAAAGGAGTAAATCCATCCCTATTTGCTTTATTAACATCAGCCCCCCGTTCTATTAGGACATTTACTACCTGTATATTGTTGCTTTTAATAGCCCAATACAAAACAGTATGCTCATGTCTATCCACCCTATTAATATCGGCACTTCTTTTTATTAGAGCATTTATTAGCTCAACATTACCTGCTTGAACAGCTAAGTGCAAAGGAGTATACCCATCCCTATTTGCTTTATTAACATCAGCCCCCCGTTCTATTAGGACATTTACTACCTGTATATTGTTGCTTTTAATAGCCCAATGCAAAACAGTATGCTCATGTCTATCTACCCTATTAATATCGGCACTTCTTTTTATTAGAGCATTTATTAGCTCAACATTACCTACTTGAACAGCTAAGTGCAAAGGAGTGTATCTATCTCTGCTTACTTCATCAACATCAGCCCCTTGTTCTATTAGACTATTTACTAACTCCATATCGTTCCTTAGAACAGCTAAATGTAAAGGTGTACATATATCATCACCCACTTGATGTGATATTAGAGCATTCACTGCCTCGAAATTGCCTCTCTCAATAGCAAAATGTAAAGGAGTATATCCATACTTATTTGCTTTATTAACATCAACCCCTCGTTCTATTAGACTATTTACTAACTCCATATCGTTCCTTAGAACAGCTAAATGTAAAGGTGTACATATATCATCACCCACTTGATGTGATATTAGAGCATTTATTATCTCAGCATTACCTATTTGAGCAGCAAAATGTAAAGGAGTATATCCACGATTATCTGCTTTATTAATATCAGCACCTCTTCCTACTAAAGCATTCACTGCCTCGAAATTGCCTTTCTCAATAGCCAAATGTAAAGGAGTACGTCCATATCCATCCGTTTGATTAACATCAGCACCTCTTCCTACTAAGGCATTCACTGCCTTGAAATTGCCTCTCTCAATAGCTAAATGTAAAGGAGTATTTCCACACTTATTTGCTTTATTAACATCAGCACCTCTTCCTACTAAAGCATTTACTATCTTAAGATTACCTAGTTGAACAGCTAAGTTTAAAGGAGTACGTTCATATCTATCTGCTTTATTAACATCAGCACCTTTTTCTAATAAATAATTCACTGCCTCGAAATTGCCTCTCTCAATAGCTAAATGTAAAAGAGTATGTCTATATCCATACACCGTTTGATTAACATCATACCCTAGCAGAGTAACTAAGAATAAAAAAATATCTCTATCTTCCATTTTGCCTCGTTAAATACTTTACTATAACACTTAAAATAAAATTTGCAACCAATATAAGTTGTTTAAAAATGTCTTACTTGGAAATATCTGTTACACTTGCTTTGGCTGCGTTAACTTTCCTTAGAACCTGTTAAGAATCTTGGAAATATGAGTTAAAATAGGCATAGATTTAAGAAAGAGGTATATATCTATGCAAAAAAGTTATCCAAGTGATATAAGTCGAAAGCAATTTGGAAAAATCAGAGCAATTTTAGAAAATAGTAAAAAAAGAACAAAACCAAGAAAACTTGACTTATATGATGTGTTTTGTGTAGTGCTATACGTCCTGAAAAGTGGCTGCCAGTGAAGAATATTGCCAAAGAACTTTCCAAGGTGGGAAAACATATATTACTATTTTCAAACTTGGAATAAAAAGAACGGAGAAGAACCAAGTTTGCTAGAATTGGTCTTAAAAAAATTAATTGGAGAGGTCCGTATCAACAATGGTCGAAAGGAGAAAACCAGTTTCTGTATAATTAATGCTCAAAGTGTTAAAAACACAAGTGTACCGTTGCTTATCAATGCTGATATGAATTTAAGTAGCGAAAAACGTCAGGACCATCTAAATAAAAAAGAAGTAATTATGACAGCTAGAGAATATCTTGATAGCTTGAGAAATAGCAAGAACATAGAAGAAGTAGTGCAAGCAACCGAAGCAACAGACCTGATGGGAATCAAGGGATGAAAATTTAGAATATGAGATTAGGTAAAAACATTAAGAAACAAAAGACCTTATGCAAAACAAGAGAAAAGAGGATGAAAGTATGGTATCAAGAAGAATAGTACAAACAAAAATGAGGCAAAATGGGGTTAAACCACCATAACCTAAAGAAACATCGAAGAAACTTCCGCGATATAACAGTGCTAAAAGTAGAGGAATTTGAAAAAATTGTAGAAAAAGTGCGTCCAGAATGGGAGAAAATTGAAAAACAAAAAAAATGTCATGGAAGAAAGTCGCATCTACCAACCTTGGAAGATAAAATATTCTGCGTAATTTTGTATTACCGTGACTACATGACACAGAGATTTTTGGGCTGTTTATTCAAATTACACAATGCAAATATTTGCCGACTTTTAAAGAAAATGGAGCCGCTGTTGGCAAGAAAAATCGCTATAAAAAAAGACAGAACCCTAACGGCAGAAAGGATTTTGAAAATTTTGGCAGATGTAACGGAGCAACCGATACAGAGACGGAAAAACAATAAAAAAAGAAAGAAAAGTTACTCTGGAAAAAAGAAAACAACCACAATAAAAACCGAAATTGTAATTGAGGAAAATGGTAGAATTATGTCTATTTCAAGATCACACAGAGGTCGAATGCATGACTTTAGGATACGAAAGCAAGAGAAATTTCTGCCAGTAGATAGTATAAAATACGCTGATTCTGGCTATCAAGGTTGGCAAAAGGTACAGAAAAATGTTGTGATTCCGTACAAAAAATACCGTAAAAAGGCGCTAAATGCGGAGCAGAAGGAGAACGATCGAAAATTGGCATCGTTCAGGATGAGTGTAGAAAATAAGATTAGAGAGATTAAAGTTTTTAAGATTATGTCACATGTTTACCGCAATTTTCAGAAGAAACATAACTTGAGATTCAATATTATCGCAGGAATTGTGAATTTGAGGCATGGTTTTTAATCTTTTTTCTTAATGTTTTTACCTAATCTCATATTCTAAATTTTCATCCCTTGATTCCCATCAGGTCTACTATTGGCAATACGTATTCCTAAAACTGGTCGATTTATAAAAGTGCGGGATTGATACTCCTCTGCACGAGGCTGCTATCTATAGACCTGCTGCGAATCAAGCGATAAAAAGAAGGAAAGGAGGGTGACTAAAATGAAGGTTAACTAAAAGGCGTGCTTA
>NZ_CACTIU010000087.1:0-3794 GCF_902713635.1 Wolbachia endosymbiont of Cardiocondyla obscurior
GCTGGTCCCATCTTTGATATGCTGCCATGCCGATCAACTTCTCCAGAAGAATATTGCCTTGGTGTCAACCCTATATACCCCAGTTGCGGATTAGCCAACGAAGTAAAGCTTAGAAATGCAGCGGCTGCATGGAATATGAAACAAGCGTAGAAAAAATGTGTACCAAAAAATTTATCGGTGATCTATGGCGAGTATGCTCAATCTCAAATTTGTTTTTCAGAGAGCCAAAAACTGTCTCAATAATCGATCTTTTTCTTAACAAAATCTTCTCATTTAGCGCCATTAATGAGTTTTTCATACCCTTTTTTATACTGGTTACAAGCTTTAACCCTCTATCGAATAATTCGTGAAAAAGATCTTTTTTGATATATCCTTTATCTCCAAACAATAATCCAGTCAATTTCTTAGTTAAATTTGGCACAGGTATCAACGTTGCCTTTTATCACCGTAACCCCTTGAATTTCGCCAGTTTCATTGATTACTAGATGTACCGAAAAACCACCCATAAGTAGTCTTTCCAATCTTTGCCAACCCTTTGAAAACTTTGTTTCTCGAGGTCCTTTTTGGATGGCAAACAGCGATAGATTATGTACGAAATCCCTGTCACTTTTGACTGTTCGCAAAACCATTGCATTAAGAGCGCTAAATACCATAAAACCCGCGATTTTAACCTGATAAACCTACTATAGGATGGCAATTTTGGAAACGCTGATTCGTATAATAATTTCAAATAATGCACATAGAAAATTTTAAAATTGTCGCACTTGATATAGCAATATTATGGTAAAAATCTCTGAATGCGTAATCTCTGGTGTCCTGGTTGGTTTTTTGCCACTTGGTAGAAGTTTTTCTGCAAAATTTTCATCGACTGTATTGCAAAAATCATCGACTATACAAAAGATTTCTGTTACTTTTTCTTTCATTGGTAACCTCCTATTTTAGGAATGAATATCAAATACCTCGGAGTTTACCCTATTTCCTTACCTTTTCTATTTTTTCTAATTTACAACTGGGGTTAGCAGTGCTGTGAGAATGGTTGAAAGCGCAAAAGAAAACCTCTCGGAAGTTAAAAATATACTGGTCGATGCAGGTTATACAGGAGAAAATTTTGCAACTAAAATAAAAACGATTATTGGAGCAACTGTAGAAGTAATAAAACGAAGTGAATTACATTCCTTTGCTGTATTGCCACAAAGATGGGTTGTAGAGCGATCTTTCGCTTGGTTAGAAAAATGCAGACGATTGTGGAAAAATTGCGAGCGAAAACTTAACACTAGCCTACAAATGGTCGTTCTTTCCTTCATTTCTCTTCTATTGAGAAGATTTTAAACAGGTTCTAAATCTTTATTTTAAAAATGTCATATTGACCACCGGTGCCTGAAAATACTATTCCAATTGATCAGAGCTATCCATTTCCTTAATTTTTGTAACGTTGTCATAGGAGTACTATAACTTTAGTATCAACTATGTTTTATTGTTTTTGCATCTAAAAAAATTTAGCTTATTCAAGCAGCATTTTGCCTTTTTTTGGATGTAGGGATTTTTTAGGAATTGTCTTCTTGAATTCTATGGTATTTTGTTTAACATTGAAACAAGATTCCAGTGTCAGCTACTTGCATGACATTGTTGGTTAATGTTTTATGGCTTTACGATAGCTATACAACTTATCTTAAAAGCAATATAGTGTTTACTATACAATGAATCAAAGATAGTAAGTAAAGTCTATGGAATTTCAAATCGCTACACATTTTCAACCGGCTGGGGATCAACCACAGGCAATCGATAGCTTAATTGCAGGGCTAAATAGCAATAAAAGAGATCAGGTTTTGCTTGGAGTTACTGGTTCTGGGAAAACTTTTACTATGGCAAATGTTATTGCAAGGACAAACAGGCCTGCATTAATTATGGCACACAATAAAACTTTAGCAGCACAGCTTTATGAGGAAATGAAAGGATTGTTTCCCCATAATGCTGTTGAATACTTCATTTCTTATTATGATTATTATCAACCTGAAGCCTATTTACCACAAACTGATACTTATATCGAAAAAGATTCTGCAATTAACGAAAGAATTGAGATGCTGCGTTATTCCACCGTCTGCTCCCTTTTGGAGCGCAGGGATACGATCGTAGTTGCCAGTGTTTCCTGCATATACGGTCTTGGTTCGCCTGAGAGCTACCGCAGCATGATCATACCGCTTAGTGTTGGAAATAAAATTCGTATTAATGATTTCCTGAGCAACTTAACTGATCTTCAATACAAGCGCTCTGATGCCAGGTTTGAGAGAGGATATTTCAGAGTGCGCGGCGATATTGTTGATATATTTCCTTCCCATTATGAAAATAAAGCTTGGCGTTTATCGTTATTTGGCGATGAAATAGAAGAAATTTCTGAAGTTGATGCTATAACGGGCAATGTTACCAAAGGCGTAAATAAAATCACCATTTTTCCAAATAGCTATTACATAACCCCGCGTGAGGCTTTGTTGCAGGCAATTGAACTAGTCAAAAAAGAGCTGCATGAACGCTTGGATTATTACTACTCGCAAAACAAGATTGTTGAAGCAAAGCGCCTCGAGCAACGCACTAATTTTGATATCGAAATGATGAGAACAACAGGAATATGTAAAGGTATTGAAAATTATTCGCGTTATCTCTATGGAATGGAAGCTGGGGATCCACCACCTACTTTGTTTGAATATTTACCCAAAGACGTAATTTTATTTGTTGATGAGAGTCATGTCACCGTTCCTCAGGTTGGTGCGATGTACAGTGGTAATGAGGCGCGTAAAAAGAAATTGATCGACTATGGCTTCAGGCTCCCTTCCGCTTTTGATAATCGTCCATTAAAATTTGAAGAGTGGGAGGGAGTTAGGCCGCAGACTGTTTACATTTCAGCCACTCCCGGAAAGTATGAGTTGGCAAAGACCAGTAATGTATTTATAGAGCAAGTTATCCGTCCAACAGGGCTTACGGACCCAATCTGCATTGTAAAACCAATAGAGAGTCAAATTGATGATGTAATTCATGAGGCACAAGTGACAATAGGGAAGGGATTTTGTGTTTTAATCACTACATTGACGAAAAAAATGGCTGAAAATTTAGCTGAATATATGAGTGAGTTAAATATGAGAGTGAGTTATTTGCATTCTGATATTGGTGCGCTGGAGAGAATAGAAATTATATACAAATTAAGATCTAAAGAAATCGATGTTTTAGTAGGTGTTAACTTGCTGAGGGAAGGTCTTGATATTCCAGAGTGTGGGTTGGTTGCAATTTTGGATGCTGATAAAGAAGGATTTTTGCGATCGGAAACTTCATTAATTCAAACGATCGGTCGTGCTGCGCGTAATGCTGAAGGTAGAGTAATTTTGTATGCAGATAAAATCACTGGTTCTTTAGATCGTGCATTAAGAGAGACCGAAAGAAGAAGAAAAAAACAAGAAGAACATAATATATTGCACAATATTATCCCGAAGACTATAATAAAACCTATATCAAACACCTTACAGGAGAGGGCAATAGCAGAACCGAAAGTAAATACTAATAAGGATGATTTGAGAAAGCAAATGATAGAGCATGCTAAAAATTTGGAGTTTGAAGAAGCAGCAAGAATAAAAAAATTATTGTAAGGTTAAGTAATATATGATGCTATGGGCATAGCATGAAAGTGTAAATAATTTTATTGATATCTTTATATTAATACTTTTTAAACATTTATAGTACTTCCCAAAGTAAATGATAAAGGTATAATAAGCTATTTGAGTTATAATGGCGTATAGTGTGGATTTAAG
>NZ_CACTIU010000088.1:0-3777 GCF_902713635.1 Wolbachia endosymbiont of Cardiocondyla obscurior
GCGAAAGCAAATACAATAGCTTCAGTTTCATGATAAGGGGGCTGGCGGAGTTTGTCAAGCAAGTTTTTTCGTTTCTACTGAATGACAGTTGTGGCTTGGGAGGTAGTGCAAGAAGTCTATTGTATTACTGAATTATTAATAATTCAGTAATAGTGCCTGCTATGTAGCTAAAATTTTCCTTTAACTTAAGCTATATGTAGCTAAAATAACTTGGGTTTACCGACGATTTGACAAACGACAAATTCGTCATCCCGCTACTTGTTAGCGGGATCTAGAGATATCGCAGCGGTATGACCCTGACTTGCATTAGCTATGTATAATAAAGGGAATCTATGACAAAAGAATCATTGGTAAAAACTGATATAGTGAAAGTTGAAGACAAAAAGGCGGTAAGAAGCTTTTTTAAAATACTAGGTGGAGTGGCAGATGCTGTAAGATCGTGGATTGGTAACATCAGTCCTGATTTAAGCAACAGTCGCGATATCGATAGTTTAGTCTTGAAGATGAACGAGTGCTTAAATCCAAAGGGAGGGGAGGTTTCAGCACGTAAAAACGCTGTATCTCTTGGTAACTTGTACTTAAGCTTATCAGAGAAAGGTAAAATAAAATTTCTACAAACCCTGGCAGAAAAATTTAATCCGAATAAAGCGGAAATAGATGAGAAAATTAGAGAGTATAAGAAAAACCAAGATCCCGAGTTAAACTATAAATTTGAACAGGATTTAATAAAAATTCTTGAATCACCGCGTTCTAAAATATTAAAGCAATTTATTTCTTTACCAGAAGGCCTTAAGTTTATTGTTGATATGCGTTCTGATGTGCTTAAGCTAAAGAACCAATATAGAAGCTTGAATCCACTAGAAAGCGAATTAAAAAATATACTCTATACTTGGGTTGATGTTGATCTACTTGATCTTCGTCAAATCACCTGGGATTCACCTGCATCATTGTTAGAAAAACTTATAAAATATGAGGCTGTGCATAAAATTTCCTCTTGGGGCGACCTAAAAAACAGACTAGATTCTGATCGTCTCTGTTTTGCTTTTTTTCATTACAAGATACCAAACGAACCTCTAATTTTTGTAGAGGTTGCATTGGTGGATAAGATTGCAGATAGCATTCAACACCTTTTAGATGAGTCAGTACCTTCAAATGATCCGAGTAATGCAAGCACTGCTATATTCTATTCAATATCAAACACTCAAGCAGGGTTATCTGGAATCAGCCTTGGTAATTTTTTGATCAAAAGGGTTGTAGAAAAGCTATCACAGGAGTTTAAAAGTATAAAAACATATGCAACTCTTTCTCCAATACCTGGCTTTACGAAATGGCTAAAAAACAATCTAAACCAAGATGTCACTTTATTGGGCAAACTAAATATAAAACAATCTAGTGCAGAAATTTTAGAAAGTGCAGAGCAATTAAAAACTAATGTTGAATGTACAAATGAAACTAAACAATACATGCTTAAACTATGTGCATATTATTTACTAAAAGTGAATAATAGTAATGGAAATACTTATGACCCGGTGGCGCATTTTCATTTAAGCAATGGCGCATCAATAAAACAATTAAACTGGATGGCGGATACTTCTGAAAAGGGTATTAGTCAGTCAGCTGGAATGATGGTAAATTATCTGTATGAGTTGCCTAAAATAGATAATAATCATGAGAATTATATGATTAATAAAGTGATTTCCTGCTCGAAAAAAGTGTCGTCTATGTTGAAGGAGTAAATAGTCTCTTAATAAAGGATTGCCCTCACAACACTTAAAATGTAAAATGGTTCTACTTAAATAAAATAGCCATAAATGAACAACATAAGAAATTTTGCAATAATAGCGCATATAGACCACGGTAAGTCAACGCTTGCTGACCGTTTAATAGAGGAATGTAACGGCCTTGAAGCAAGAGAAATGATCAATCAAATACTCGATTCAATGGATATAGAACGCGAACGTGGGATTACAATTAAGGCACAGACAGTAAAACTCAATTATACGGCAAATGACGGTAATCAATATTGCCTAAATCTCATGGACACCCCAGGTCACGTTGACTTTTCTTACGAGGTAAGCCGAAGCTTAGCCGCATGTGAAGGTTCACTTTTAGTGGTAGATAGTAGCCAGGGCGTTGAAGCACAAACCCTTGCAAATGTATATAAAGCTATTGACAACAACCATGAAATAATAGTTGTGCTCAATAAAGTTGATCTTCCTGCTGCAGATCCAGAAAAGGTAAAACTCCAGGTTGAGGAAGTAATTGGCATTGACGCAAGTGAGTCAGTTTTAATATCAGCAAAAACTGGACTTGGAATAAAAGATGTACTGGAAGCAATAGTAGCAAAACTTCCAGCTCCTCAAGGTGATGTAAATGCTCCATTGCAAGCAATTTTGGTTGATAGTTGGTATGACACTTACTTAGGAGTAGTAATTTTAGTGCGAGTTAAAAATGGAGTGCTAAAAAAAGGCATGAGAATTGTTATGATGTCTAATAATGCTACATATCAAGTGGACAATATTGGTATTTTCACCCCTAAAAAAGTTATGACGAGTGAGCTTTCAGCGGGTGAAGTTGGTTTTATAACTGCTTCAATGAAGGAAGTAGCAGACTGCAAGGTAGGAGACACTATCACTGAGGAAAAGAGACCTTGTAGTGAAGCACTTCCTGGATTTAAAGAAGTGCATCCTGTGGTATTTTGTAGCATTTTTCCTCATAAAACGGATGATTTTAAATATCTAAGAGAAGCTCTAGAAAAGTTACATTTAAATGATGCAAGTTTTACCTTCGAAGCTGAAACTTCAAATGCACTAGGCTATGGATTTCGTTGTGGTTTTTTGGGAATGTTGCATCTTGAAGTTATTCAAGAAAGGCTCGAGAGAGAATTTGATTTAGACCTAACAGCAACTGCACCGAGTGTTATATATAGGGTTACAACACGAAGTGGTGAAGTTTTGAATATTCATAACCCAAGTGATATGCCAGATCCAACGAAAATTGAAATTGTGGAAGAACCATGGATTACCGCAACCATAATGGTCCCTGACCAATACTTGGGAGAGATTCTATCTCTATGTGAAGAAAGGAGGGGAGAACAGGAGGATTTATCTTACATTGGTAACACAACAACAGCATTGTTAAGATATAAATTACCACTGTCTGAAGTTGTTTTTGACTTTTATGATCGATTAAAATCAATTTCCAAAGGATATGCAAGTTTGGATTGGGAAATTTCCAGCTATCTGGTAAGCCAAATAGATAAATTAAGCTTTTTAATTAATGGAGAGCCCGTAGATGCACTGGCTTGTATCGTTCACAAAAGTAGGGCAGAAAAAAGAGGGCGTGAAATATGCGCACGCTTGAAGGATCTAATACCACGTCAGCAATATAAAATCGCGATTCAAGCGGCAGTGGGCGGAAAAATTATTGCCAGAGAAACGATTAACCCATACAGAAAAGATGTAACAGCTAAACTCTATGGTGGAGATGTAACGCGAAGAATGAAACTACTTGAAAAGCAAAAGAAGGGTAAAAAAAGGTTACATTCTATAGGGAACGTAAATATTCCACAGAATGCTTTTATTCAAGCCTTGAAGATAAGTGATTGATCTTAAAAGACTTCTTGTATAGTTTTTGGCAACAACCGTTAGAAACGAAAAAACTTACTTGACAAACTCTGCCAGCCCCCTTATCATGAAAGTGAAGCTATTTATTTATCTTCTCTGTACAGATTAAATGACAAAAAAACTCACGTATCTGGCGTCTCATGTTTAATTT
>NZ_CACTIU010000089.1:0-3739 GCF_902713635.1 Wolbachia endosymbiont of Cardiocondyla obscurior
TAAGCACGCCTTTTAGTTAACCTTCATTTTAGTCACCCTCCTTTCCTTCTTTTTATCGCTTGATTCGCAGCAGGTCTTAGCTTAAAATTCACATTTTCTTGCCAATGTGACAAATCTATTATTCCATTTACTGGACTCTCTCTATTCTCCCATAGTTTTATAAAAGTTTTTAATTGCTCTAAAAATTCAGAATATTCCTCTTTTACAACTTTTCTCAGAAAATTTTCCCTCATATAACTCCTTTATTTGTTGCAAAAATAATCTTTCGTTTAGGCTTCATTCCAGCAATCTTTAGTTCACCTTTGATGCGTTGTCTGAGGCTGAGCAAATCATTTATCTGAACTTCAGCATATCTCACCACATGGTCACCATATGCAATTGATACCACTCTTTCGCCACTCTGAAGCTTCTTTATTGCTTGTTCAACTTGAATTAGATAATCTTCGTTATACATTTACTACTCGCTGATCCATTTGCTTTTCACTATTTTCTTTGATTTTTTACTTTCTGGTTTTTCACTTAAACTATTCCATTTACTCTCTGGCCATCTATCTATTCCCAGTGCTATCGATGCTGCTCTTGCATAAATCCTACAGTCTAATACTTCATTTCTTTCTCTTACCTTTTGCCACTCTTGTTTGGTATAACCTTTTACTACTTTGCTGACTAATTGCTCTGCCGTTAGCTGCTTAAAATATTCAGGTGCATACTCGGGAAAATGACAATATCCTGCTGGAGCTTCTTCACCGTCCTTTAAAACATTAAGTAATTGAAAAAGTTCTGACTTCAAAATCGATACTCCCACTGGCCAGAGCTTTATTCCTCTTTTTAGCTTTTGACCACCAACTGTTATATCTACTCTACTTGGGCTGCTAAGTGGTACTAGAGCTTTATTTACACCTTTCACTGCCATTACTCTTCCAGAGCCTTGATGACCTCTTACCCAATTGTATACTTCTTGTGTCGCATACCCAGCATCAACCGCCATCATACTTATCATGTATTCAAGACCATTTTCACCGATAAAATGATGATTTAAGAGCTCAGAGAGTTTTCCCCATACTTCTCCTCTTCCAATATCACCTTCAAATACTCGGTATTCTATTGACCAACTTTCGCGGCTTTTTCCCCATGCTACAACTTCTACTTCTAAACGATCTTTTTGGACATCTACTCCTGCAGTAAGCACCACTTCTCTCCTAGGTACTGTGCCTACGGAAAAAAATTCTCTCCTGTTAAATAATTGCTTCCAATCTGGTACTTCTCCTTTGTCTACCCAGGTTTCTCCAAGCGTAGTATTTATCCATACTTTTAGTAATTGTTCACTTTCTTTGGCATGGAGAAAATCTTCTACTGCTTGAGTCCAGCTATACCAGCCAACTGGACTATAAAGACTTGAAAGATGAAATCCTTTTTTCTCACCTTTTACTCTATTAGTAGGCCTCCATTCTCCACGTTCAAGCATCTCTGTCTTTTGATGATTTTCTATCTTTTTACCACATTCTATACATATATAGTGTGCTGTTCTTGAGTCGTTATTTTCCCATTTTATTTGTGACCATTTTAGAACTTGATAGTAATTACAATATGGACATGGTACAAAAAAATATCTCTTATCTGTTGCTTCAAATTCTTTCTCAATTCTGCTTATTCCATGAATCGTTGGTGTTGATACTAAAAAAATCTTTCGCCGTGCAAATGTATTAGTACGGGCTATGCTGAGTAAAACTGGATCTCCTTCACCTCCTGAATCTCCTGGGTAGGCATCTATTTCATCAAGAAAGAGATATTTTACTGGCATAGATCTCAGTGCTACACTGCTATTTGCTCCGGTTATTACTACTATTCCACCTGGAAATTCCTTACTTTGTACAGTATTGCCTGAGTCTCTTGACCTTGGGTCTTTTACTTTACTCTTTAAACATGGCGTACTCTCTATTAACGGCGCAAATCTTCCTTTTGACCAACGTTTTCCCATTTCAACTGTTGGCTGTACTACCAGCATTGGACCAGGAGTCTGATCTATGATGTAGCCAATCCAATTGTTACCAGCTTCTGTTCCCCCAATCTGCGCTCCTTTCATGAATACTACTTTTTCTGCTGGTGAGGATGGAGAAAGTGAATCCATGATTTCTTTTAAATAAGGAGTTCTTTCTGTTCTCCATTTACCTGGCTCTGATGCTGCAGTTGGCGCTAAAACTCGATACTTATTTGCCCACTCTGATACTTTAAGCTCTGGATCTGGTTTTAAACCTTCAGAAAAAGATGTGGCGTATATCATTGTCTGCATCTACTCATAATTGGTTCTATCTCAACATCATTAACAGTAGAACTACACTCTTCCAATTCCATAAACATCTTTTTCTGAAATTCCTTTTCTATATATCTTTTGCTCATCTCACTTATCATTAGTGCTATAATAAGCGCAAATATCCCTGTTGTTGTTGCAAAAATGATTGCACTGCTTATTG
The DNA here is from genome assembly GCF_902713635.1 of Wolbachia endosymbiont of Cardiocondyla obscurior. Classification (NCBI taxonomy): domain Bacteria; kingdom Pseudomonadati; phylum Pseudomonadota; class Alphaproteobacteria; order Rickettsiales; family Anaplasmataceae; genus Wolbachia; species Wolbachia endosymbiont of Cardiocondyla obscurior. Next base: position 2,472 of record NZ_CACTIU010000089.1, read on the forward strand.
TTGTTGCTGTTAAACCTATATATGCTGCCATTGCTACTGCGCTAACTGTAATACAGATGCAGATAATATTATTATGTTTTTTCATCCTTTTATCTGCTATTTCTCTCTGTGCTATATATTTATTATGAAGGGTTGGAAAATTAATAACGGTATCTCTGCAGATCAATGCACCATTTTTTTCAGTAAATAAAACTTTAAGTAACTCTAAATTGTTTGATTTAATTGCTAAATGTAAAACAGGTGTATAATTTGCTCCTTTTTTCAGCAATAACTTTACTACATGTAAATGCCCTTTTTCCGCAGCAAGGTAAACCGGTGATAAACCTTTATTATTTACAATATCAATATCGATTTCTTCTTTTAAGATAGACTCTACAAGCTCAATTTCTCCTCTTTGTGCAGCTAAATGTAGTAGACTATTCTTTTCAGAACCGTATTTATTACTCATCAAAGCCTTCTTTATCTCAGGTTTAGCGTAATCAAATGGTGTCTTGCCGCTATCGTCTTTTACCATAGGGTCTATATCTTCTCGCGTTAGTAAAACTTCTATTGTTTTAAGTCTTTCAGCGTAATGTAGTGGTGTTTTACTTTCGTAGTCTTGCAAGTTGACTTGAGCATTAGGCTCCTTTATTAAGCATTTGAGGATATCAAGACATAAGTCTCTTTCATCGTAATTAGTATTACTTACAGCTATATGAACAGGTGATAATTTCATCGAGTTTTGTCCTACACGTGCGCTATTTACATCTGCTCCTAGCTCCAGTAATAACTTTACTATCTCCAATTTTTTGTTGTTAACTGCATAGTGCATCGGTGTCTGATTTCGTGCATCAAAAACCTCGATTTCAGCATTTCCTTCTCTTATCAAAATCTTTACAACTTCTGCATGTCCTATCCCTGCTGCTAGATGTAATGGCGTATGATGCAAAGCATTTCGTACATTAACGTTAATACCTTTTCTGATCAAATATCTCACTGCATTAATTTCACCTATCATTGCAGCTAAATGAAGTAAGCTATCTTGTTCTGACCCGTACTTGTTATTAATTAACGCTTGTAATATTTCTGCTTTTTTCCCTTCTTTGGCGTAATCAAGAGATGTTTTGCCATCATTATCTTCTACAAAAGGATTGATATTCTTTTTCGTAAGCAGCAGATCCACCATGCTCAACTCGTCAAACTCTATAGCACAATGTATAGTATTTTCTAAAATGAATGATAAATTTCCATTATGGTATTACCAACCAAAAGTTGTAAGTCTGTATATT
>NZ_CACTIU010000090.1:0-3472 GCF_902713635.1 Wolbachia endosymbiont of Cardiocondyla obscurior
TCGCATATTACAAGCTCTCCTCCGCATTCGCAAATATTAGGCAACTCTATTTTTACTACTTTATCCGCTTCCATTGTAGCATGAAAATTTCCTTTATGCCCAACCTGATCGCCAACATTCCTTTCGCTTTTTGGCTTATCCTTTTTTGTTTTGTACAATTCTTTAGAGCTCGGTAGAGATGAATTTTTCGAGTTTAAACCAAGCCTTTCCTTTAATTCAGCGTTCTCTATCTTTAAAGCTTTATTTTCTGCTTTTAAGTTTTCTATCTCTGCTTTCAGTTTTTCTATTTTTTGCTGTAAATTTTTGCAAAGTTCTAAAAGGTTTACCACATTACCTCACTTTTGCTCTATGATTATCTTTTTAGATCACTTTGTCTACCTTATTCTACCACTCCGCTGAACGGATACCTTGGGTTAGCTATAGCTAACACCACAATTGTACTAACATTGTGATTTGAGAACAACCTTCACCAGAAAGGGTGTCATTCCAGTGTTAAGCACTGGAATGACGAGAGGTAACGCAAGAAGTTTACTCTTAATAAAAACCTGATGATGAATCATTATTACCAAATTTCGGCCTATTTCTGTTGCTGAAACCAGAACGAGGACGAGGAGGCCTCTTATGGTGACTTCCTCCAGGTTTTCTACTAAATGAATTATTGTAATAATTATCCCTGTCATTTGGACCATCTTTCCTTTCCTCGTTGTAAAGCTCACCTTCAAAAAACTCTCCCGTCTCTTGGTCAACCCGACGTCTTGACAACTTTGGACACCCACCTTTTTCGAAGTCAATTACTAGTGCTTTGAAAGTATCATCTTGTTTAAGTACGCTCTCTATAGAATCTATATGTTCATTAGCTACTTCACTTATGTGCATTTTTCCTTTTCTGCCATTAAGAAATTCAAGCTCTACAATAGACTTCTCTATTCTTACAACCTTGACATCAACTATAGAACCTTGTTCTAGTTCTGTTATTGAATCAATCATCATACTCTTTGCAATTTCAGCTTCAGTGCCACTCGTAGCAAAAACAGAAACTTTACCATCATCTCCTATTTCAATTTTTGCATTACTTCTTTCACACACACTGCGTATATTTTTCCCCTTAGAACCTATAGCAGCAGAAATTTTGTCTTTATCTATGTAAAATGATAACATCCTTGGTGCATGGTCTTTGACATCATCACTGTGTTCTGAAATCACTGCATTCATTTTTTCTAAAATATGTAATCTTCCAGCTTTTGCCTGTTCTAAAGATTTTTCAACAATTTCAAAGCTTATACCAGAAATTTTCATGTCCATTTGTAGCGCCGTAACCCCTTCACTAGTTCCTGCTACTTTAAAGTCCATATCACCAAGATAATCTTCATCACCAAGTATATCGGAAAGTATTACATACTCGTCTTTATCTTTGATGAGACCCATAGCAATTCCAGCAACAGGGGCCTTTATTGGCACACCCGTATCCATTAAAGCAAGAGAAGTCCCACAAACTGTTGCCATAGAAGAAGAACCATCAGACTCCAAAATTTCGGACACTACTCTTATTGTATAAGGAAATTCAGACTTATCGGGTAAAACAGGATGAATTGCTTTCCAAGCAAGTTTGCCATGACCGATTTCTCTTCTTCCTGGTGCACGCGCAGCAGAAGTTTCTCCAACAGCAAATGAGGGAAAGTTATAATGCAACATGAAATGCTCACGTCTATCCCCTTCAATATCATCCACAATTTGCTCATCTTGAGTGGTGCCAAGAGCAGTAACAACCAGCGCCTGAGTATTGCCTCTTGTAAATAGTGCAGAACCGTGAGTTTTGGACAGAATATCAACTTCAACTTCTATCTGACGTATCTCATCATGCTTACGACTGTCTATCCTTACACTTTTCTTCCTAATTATTTCACGTACTAAAGATCTTTCAAAGTTTTTTACTGCATACGTAATTAACTTTTCGTCTTTTCCAGTTTCTTTAAGAGTATTCAATATATTCTCTCTGATCGCTTCTAGAGCTTGAACTCGCTCTTGTTTTACTGTTTGCGAATATGCTTTTTCAAAATCTTTACCGTATTTTTCGAGCTCTTGTGTTATATCTGATGCATCAATAGGGGCAAAGCTCTCAGGTTTATTGCCAATTGTATCAGCAAACTCTTTTATGAGCTTAATGACAGGCTTAAGGTGTTCATGGCCAAATTTTATTGCATTAAAAACATTTTCTTCAGAGAGCTCTTTCACTTCTGATTCAACCATTAAAATTGAATTTTCATCACCAGACAAAAACAGATCCAAGCTGCTTGCTTTCATCTCTTGAACAGAAGGGTTGAGTATATAGTTATTATTTTCATCACAACCAACCATCACTCCAGCTATAGTAAAGTGAAAGGGAACACCAGAAATTGCAAGAGCTGCAACAGCACCAATCAATGCTGGCACTTCAGGAGGATTGACTGTATCATAAGTTAATAGATTGCACACCACACTAATTTCATCATGAAATCCTTCTGGGAATAGTGGTCTTATACTTCTATCTATTACTCTTGAGATTAAAGTTTCTCTATCAGATGGCTTGCCTTCTCTTTTAAAAAACCCGCCAGGGATCTTACCCATGGCATAGCTTTTTGCGATAAACTGCACATTTAAAGGTAGGAAATCAACGCTTTCTTCCTTCTTTTTACGTACAACAGTTACTAAAACAGAAGTATCACCGTAATTTACAACTACTGAACCATGAGCTTGGCGTGCTATTTTTCCTGTTTCTAAAGATAAGGCACGACCACCCCACTCTATAGATTTTTTTATAATTTTAAACATATTAAATTCCTCGATTATTTTCTAATGCCTAACTTCTCTATTAATTCCTGATAGGCTTCATTACCAAATTTACGCTTTATATAATTTAAGTGCTTGCGTCTTCTACCTATCAATATAAGTAAACCACGCTTAGAGTGATGGTCATGCTTGTGCACTTTAAAATGCTCAGTTAAGTTACTGATCCTCTCGGTCAAAATTGCACATTGTACAAAAGATGAGCCTGTATCATCTTCTTTAATTGCGTATATATTTATCAAACTCTTTTTCTTTTCGGATGTTATCGACATCTAAACCTCATTTTAAATATTAAAAACACGAATAGGTTTCACACAACCATAAATAAAACTGCAGATTGCAATAGGTACACTACCCACCACCGTACAACAAATATCATGATTCTTTAAATTACGCAAGTTATTTAATACAACTTCCTGACCTTTTCTGATTTTCCCCGCATCTTCTAGGGAAATTTCAACTTTGAACATCGATTTTAAAGCCGATTCAATGGGGATGACGAAACTTTTTGTATTACTCCCTGTCACTCCATCATCTTCTGTCATCCCACCCCCCTCTGTCATCCAAGTAGCTGACACTGGGATGGCTTTGTTGCATCGCTCTTCGGATAGTAGGTAACGCACAATAAATTTATGAAGCTATCTCAAAT
>NZ_CACTIU010000091.1:0-3131 GCF_902713635.1 Wolbachia endosymbiont of Cardiocondyla obscurior
TGCAGATTGGCGAAAGCAAATACAATAGCTTCACTATCATGATAAGGGCGCTGGCGAAGGGTGTCAAGTAAGTTTTTCGTTTCTATAGCTACTACCACGATTGTATAGGTAATTCTTCACTTATAATAATGATTCAAGCCTTCAGCTCCTCAAACACTTCACTTGCTCTATTTAAAACAGAATCAGGAAAACCAGCAAGTTTTGCTACATGTATTCCATATGACTCATCTGCAATGCCTTCAATTACTTCATGTAGAAAGATAACCTCTCCGTTCCACTCTCTTATTTTTACACAAAAACATTTCACGTTCTTCAAGTATTTGCTTACTTTAGTTAATTCATGATAATGAGTTGCAAAAATGGCGCGGCACTTATTTACATTGTGAATATGTTCAATCACCGCCTGTGCAATAGATAATCCATCATACACCCCTGTGCCCCTACCAATTTCATCAAGTATCACCAAGGAACGGTCCGTTGCCTGATTTACTATCGTTGCTGTTTCGATCATCTCTACCATGAAGGTAGAATAACCAGCTGTTATATTATCCGTTGCGCCAACCCTGCTGAATATCTTGTCAATCACTCCAATATGTGCACTCTCTGCTGGCACAAATGACCCCATGTGAGCTAAAATTGCAATGAGAGCGTTTTGCCTCAAGAAAGTGCTTTTTCCAGCCATATTAGGACCAGTAATTAGATGTATACCAGCTAAATTGATGCTATTTGCAATGAATTTATCGTTAACTTCAACCACTGGATGTCTTCCGCTACAGATATTGAACTCTTTGCTGTCATCAATAATGGGTTTTACGTAATTATTTTGCACTGCAAGCTCTGCAAATGCGGTTCTAATATCAAGTTTTGCCAAAGCATTTGCAGCAAGAGCAATTTTTTCAGATTCTTTAGCGACTTCACTACACAGTTCACTAAAAATTTTCATTTCTAAGCCGATTGCAGCATCACGTGCCGTAAGAATTTTATTTTCTAGTTCTTTCAATTCATTAGTAGTGTAGCGCATGCTATTTGCTAAGCTTTGCCTATGAATAAATATATCCGAAGTTATTTTGTGATTTGCCGACACTTCAACGTAATAACCAAGTATGTTGTTGTGTAATATTTTGAGTGCGGCAATGCCAGTTAGGTCGCGATAAGATTCACGGAGTTTGGTTATTAGTTTATTACTATTATTTAATATGTAGGATAACTCAGATAATTCTGAGTTGTATTTTGAGTGAATAAATCCTCCTTCTTTCACGGAACTGAGGTTATTATCGAGTATAGCACTATTTAACAGTTCAAATAGGTCTTTATGATTGCCAAGGCTTTTATGTATTGTGCTTAGTTCACTCTCGTCACTACTTATCACCTGAGTAGTAGACACTGGTTCCTTTTCTCCGGTCAAGCACTGGAGTGACATCTGAGAGTTAATTTCTGATTTTTCACTTAAACAATAATTATGCAAGGTAGACAGAAACTCAGACAACTCTAAAGTTTTTCCTAGGCCTATTTTCAATAGGTTCATATCCTTTGGTGAACCACGCCCTAGTATTAAGCGCGATAAAGACCTTTCAATATCCGGAATGTTAGATAATATCTCTCGTATTTTTCTGCGTGGCTCATGATTATTTACAAAAAATTGAGCGGTGCTGAGCCTCAAATTGATTGCCTTGGAGCAAGCAAGGGGTGAAGCGAGCATTTGTTTGAGCAGGCGTCCACCAGAAGCTGTAACTGTATGATCAATAACTGAAATTAGTGAACCTTTCTTTTCACCAAATTGAGTTGAAAACAACTCAAGATTTCTCCTTGCTGAAGCATCAATAAGCATGAAATTTTGTTGCTTATAGGTTTTTGGGAATTCAAGCCTTGGAATAGAGCCCCTTTGTGTTACTCTGACATATTCAAGCAGTGCACCGCACGCCATGATTTCTACTTTGCTGAAATTTCCTATACTCCCAAGTTCCCTGATTTTATAAAACTCGCATAACGTTCTGTGAGATTTACTATACTCAAAGAAGCTCTGTGCGTGTTGCGTAATTGATATTTTATAATTTTTTAAAACCGATCTAATTTTTTCGTCCTCAGTGAATTTTTCAGAAATTAATAATTCTCTTGGTGATATACGCAATAAATCACTATCTAGAGCTTTCAAACTCGTTAAAGTGTGAAAAAATTTTCCCGTCGATAATTCAAGCCAACTAATAGCATATTCGTCATTTTGTTCAACTATGGACGCGAGATAATTATTGCTTTTATCCTCCAGTAGTGAATCTTCTATAATTGTACCTGGAGTTACAACTCGCACTACATCACGTTTTACTATGGATTTATAGCCCCTCTTTTTTGCTTCATCAGCAGTTTCTAATTGGTCACAGATTGCTACTTTGAATCCTAAATCTATTAGCTTGTGTAGGTAAGATTCACTACTGTGTGCTGGCACTCCACACATTGGTATGTCCTGCCCACACGAATTACCTCTCTTGGTTAGCACTATATTCAGCAATTTCGCAGCTTTAATAGCATCATTGAAAAACAATTCATAAAAATCTCCTAGCCTATAAAATAGCAGATGATCTTTGTATTGAGCTTTCAGGTTCAAATACTGCTCCATCACAGGGGTGTTTTTTTCTTTCACGAAGCTCATAATATTTTTTAATATATTGTATTGATAAACGTTATTATAGATTATATTGCACATGTGGATAACATAAATTTTAAATAGGTGTATAGAGGGAAAAATTTAAAACAATTAAATTTCTTGGATCCAAGTAGTCAGGACACTTGGATGACATAAAGAGTAGGAGTATTTGATGACAAAAAAACAAAAAACGCAGTTGTCATTCCAGCACGTGACGCTGGAATCCAGCTTCTATGCAAACTCATCAAAAACATTCATTTAGTGTAAGATCAGCTACTTTCCATGCTAGTTTACAAGCAAACTTTTCTGGATCCCAGTGTCAAGCACTGGGATGACATCATAGGGGCACTGGGATGACACCCTCCTTGTGTGTATTATAGCTAAAAAGTGACTTACGACAATTTGAAAAACGACATATTCGTCATTCCGCTACTATAGTATTTTCTAAAATGAATGATAAATTTCCATTATGGTATTACCAACCAAAAGTTGT
>NZ_CACTIU010000092.1:0-2963 GCF_902713635.1 Wolbachia endosymbiont of Cardiocondyla obscurior
GCCATACTTGAAAGTATAATGTAAGTAATTAGCCAACCACGGGGCTTCTTTTGCCTTTTTTTTCATTTGGTAAATTTTTTAATATTTATACGGAAGGTAGCGCGTGACGCTGGAACCCCAAAAAAAGGATGATGTCATCCCAGTGCTCCTTTTTTTGTCATCTGAGTAGCTGACACTGTCCTCCTTTGTCATCCCAGTGCCCAGACACTGGGATCCAGCATTTCACGCAATCCCATCAAGAACGTTGTATTTTACATAACACTTTTATGCTTACCAACTTAATAAAATTCCTGGATCCCAGTGTCAGCTACTCGGATGACAAAAAAAGGAGCACTGGGATGACAGGAGAGGGAGGCTACTTGGATGACATCATAGGGGCACTGGGATGACACCATTCTTTTTCCTGGATCCAAATAGTCAAGGCACTGGAATGACAAAAAAAGGAGGCACTGGAACGACAAAGTGGAGTGTCTGCTTCTGTCATCCTATGATAGCTAAAAAGACCTGGTCACGCGCTGGAATGACACCGAAGGGGCTACTGCCCTCTTGGATGGAGACCAGTGTCAGCTACTTAGATGATACCTTTTTTCTACTTAGTTTAGGTTATGCAGAAGTCTAATACAATTATAGAACAAGCTTAAAAATTCTGGTAAAGTAGTTTTATTTACAAAGAAAGAATATGCTACTTGAAATTGAAAAGCGCAGCATAACAAATGCATTGTGGAAGTTGCAAGAAGCAGATCAAAGGCAAATCTTAACTCTTACACAGAGATTTGAGTTACCAGAAATATTAGCAAGAATATTGGTTACTCGTGGTGTTAACATAGAAAATGCAAGCGACTTCTTATATCCACTAATCAGATCGCTATTACCAGATCCCTTTCACCTTCTTGATATGGATAAAGCTGTTTCTCGTATAATACGGGCAATAAAAAATGATGAAAACCTTGCAATATTTGGTGACTATGATGTTGATGGTGCAACGTCGTCAGCATTGATTAACAGGTACCTGAGAGCAATCGATATACACTCTATAATCTACATTCCAGATCGTGTTGATGAGGGTTATGGATTAAACACAGATGCTTTATTACAACTTAAAAAGAATGGAATTGATTTATGTATTTCCGTTGATTGTGGTACGCTTGCATATCAACCAATAGAAGATGCAAAGGCTTTTGGTCTTGATATTATAGTTGTTGACCATCACCTTGGTACGGAAAAATTACCAAGCGCCGTAGCAGTTGTGAATCCAAACCGCCTTGATGAGAGCTCTCCTTATAATAACCTAGCAGCAGTTGGAGTGTCATTTCTGCTAATTGTTGCTCTTAATAAAAGCCTACGTGAGCAAGGATTTTTTACCAACAAAAAAGAACCAGATTTATTTGATCTGTTGGATTTGGTTGCCCTGGGAACTGTCTGTGATGTTATGCAGATCACAGGCCTCAATAGAGCACTTGTCTCACAAGGATTAAAAGTTATGTCAACAAGAAAAAACGTTGGCTTGCGTGTTTTATTTGATGCTTTGGGAATCCTTGAAAAACCAAGTGTTTCTCGATTAGGGTTTAGTATTGGGCCATGCATAAATGCTGGAGGAAGAATTGGAGAAGCATCGCTTGGTGCAAGGTTGCTTTCCACTGATGATGATGAAGAGGCACATTCAATCGCGCTAAAATTAATAGATTTGAATAATGCAAGAAAAGTGTTAGAAAATGAGGCTCTCTTGGAAGCTACAGCACAAGCGGAAAAGTCTGCCCAATCAGGTGCGAATTTTATAATGATAAGTGGCAATTGGCACCAGGGAATAATTGGTATAATTGCATCAAGGCTAAAGGAGCAGTTTCACTTGCCAACAGTAGTGATATCTTTAAATAATGGAATAGGAAAAGCAAGCTGTAGATCAATTTTGGGAGTTGATATCGGTGCTGCAGTCCTTTCCGCAAAGTTTATAAATTTGATTATTGAAGGTGGTGGCCATAGTATGGCGGCAGGATTTTCAATTAAAGAAGACAAAATAAATGATTTGCATGATTTTTTTACTGAAAGATTTTCAAATTCTATAAATGAGAAAACTTTAAAAGCTGATAGTATAGTAACTGCTAAAGCAATAAATTTGTCTTTATGGAATCAATTGCAACGCTTGGGACCATTTGGAGTTGGAAATCCTGAACCAAGGTTTATTATCCAAGGAGCAAAGATAAGAAAGCCTGAAGTTATAGGAGTTGACCATATAAAATGTTTTATTGCTGATGATAATGTTATGGTAAGAGCTATTGCATTTCGTTCTGCAAATACTCATCTTGGCTCTGCTATCATGCAGGGTAATGTTAAAGCTATTTTGGGTAAAATCTCTATGAATTACTGGAATGGCAATGAATTTGTACAATTTTTAATAGAAGATGTATTGACCATTAGTTGAGTGTATCTGTTCAGCAGAGTGGCAAAATAGGTAGACAAGATAAACCAAAAAATCGAGAAAAAGTGAGTTTACAACAACTGGTGTCATGAAATTATCTGACACTGATTTCCATCCAAGAGGGTGTCATCCCAGTGCTCCTATAATGTCATCCCAGTGCGTGACACTGGGATGACACCCTACTTAACCGTCATACCGCGATTCATTCGCGGTATCTCTTAGCCGCTAACAAGTAGCGGGATGACGAGCTTATCGTCATGCCACTGCGAACCGTCATACCGCCGCGAACCGTCATACCGCGATTCATTCGCGGTATCTCTAGATCCCGCTAACAAGCAGTGGGATGACGAGCTTATCGTCACGCCGCCACGAACCGTCATACCTCCGTGGCGCTAACAAGAGATCCCGCTAACAAGCAGCGGGATGACGGTTGTCGTTTAGCCATAAATACTTAAGAAATTTACCAAACGAAAAAAAAGGCAAAAGAAGCCCTAGTCATTGTCTATTTTCAGTATTGGCGTTTTTTAAGTCTTAAACACTGCAATTT
>NZ_CACTIU010000093.1:0-2872 GCF_902713635.1 Wolbachia endosymbiont of Cardiocondyla obscurior
ATATACAGACTTACAACTTTTGGTTGGTAATACCATAATGGAAATTTATCATTCATTTTAGAAAATACTATAGTATCAGCTATTTAATAAAAAGATCGTAGCTAAACCAAGAAATATAAGAGCTGAGAGAATATCAGTTGTTGCCGATGTTAGGATTGAAGAAGAAACAGCAGGGTCAGACTTTAAACGGTGAAGCATTATAGGAATGAAAGTTCCGATAAACGTTGCAATAATTGACATCATAATCATGGAGACCACAAAAATCATCTCCACTTTGAAGCTGTGAAATCTTATTGCTAATACTATTAATGAAATAGTAGATAAGATCACCCCGTTTGTAAGACCTATTAAAAATTCTTTCATCAGTACTCTTTTTGCATTTTGCTCAGTTAGATATTTTGTTGCGATTGCCCGGATGGTTAGCGTTACTGTTTGGGATCCTGCATTTCCGCTCATTGATGCAATTATCGGCATGATTATTGGCAGTATTATAAAACTTTTTATTACATCATCGAAAAAGCCAACTACTATGGAACACATTGTTGCAGCTAAGAGGTTAAACAGTAACCAAGGTAGCCTTTTAATTATAGTTTTATGTATAGGGGCATTTATATCGGCTTTAGAAGATACACCGCTTATTTTGAGTACATCCTCTTCTGTTTCTTGTTGAACAACTTTTATCACATCTTCAATTAAGATCACACCAATAATTTTACCATTCTTATTTACTACCGGAGCTGATAATAGAGAGTAATCTTTAAATATTCTTGCTACTTCCTCTTGGTCTACTCCAGTTTTAATGATTTTTATGTCATGATCCATTATCTCTTTTATTATTGTGTCTCCTGAGTGAGATATTACCTTATTTAAATTAACACTGCCTATAGGCTCTAATTTTGAGTTGATAATGAATATCTGGTGAAATCTTTCTGGTATTTTTTTATAGTTGCACACAAATTCTGTCAGTTGATTTATTGTCCAATAATATGGAGCTATAACCATATCTTTATGTATTAACCTTCCTGCACTTTCTTCTGGGTATGATAGCAACTCCTCTACTGATTTCTGAGTTTTGCTGGGCAAATAGTAAAGTATATTTTCTACAGACTTTCTATCCAAATCTTTCACTATGGTTACTACATCCTCTACATCAAGGAGCATTAGTAACTTTGCTGTATTTTCTATTCCCAATGTTTCTATGATCTCTATTTGTAAATCTGGCACTACATGCACTAGGGCATCACTTAACAAATGTTGATCGAGGATATTAACTAATTTCTCCCTGTGATCACTGATCGAAGTAGATAAAAAATAAGCTAACTGAACGCTATCTATCGTTTTTACAATATTACAAACATTTTCTAGCTCATCGTTATCAAGTGACTCTATTAAGTCATCAATAGCCTTTTTGTCTAAACCATAATGAGAACTTATTTTAATATTCATTACTTTACCTTATTTTTTAATAAATATACACACTTGATTTCCTTAAACATTAAAGTATAATGAAATTATTTAAATTAACTATCATATGGTTAAATTTCTATTTTGTTTACTGTTATTGTTATTGATAGTAAATATATTAAAATCTAAAGTATAATGAAAACTTATCCAGAAATTCTTGAACACTTTCAAAGCTTAAATAAAAGTATTTCTCTTATCAGGAGGTGTCTTTGACATAGAAAAATTAAAGTTGCGTCTTGAAGAGCTTGACTCCCAAGCGTCGAATGATGATCTGTGGCAAGATAACCAAAAAGCACAAGAAATTTTAAAAGAACGTTCTAAAATTAAGAATGACGTGGAGTCGTTTTTAAAGCTGGAAAGCGATTACAACGATGCCATTAGCTTAATGAAGTCTGCTATTGATGAGAATGATGAAGAATTTTTCTCTGAAGTTGAAAGTGAATTAGCTAAGCTAGAGAAATTAATCAAACTTAAAGAGACAGAATCCTTATTTACTGGTGAAGCAGATAACAATAACTGCTTTTTAGAAATCCACTCAGGAGCTGGTGGAACAGAGAGCAATGATTGGGCTGAAATGCTGATGCGCATGTATATAAGGTGGGCAGAAATTTATCACAACTTTAAAGTTGAAGTTGTAGAAAAATTAGAAGGAGAGTCAGTTGGTATAAAGTCTGCAATGATAAAAATCGTTGGAGAAAAAGCTTATGGGTGGGCAAAAAGTGAAAGTGGAATTCACAGGCTGGTTAGAATATCGCCATTTGATGCAAATGGTAAACGTCATACCAGTTTTGCAAGTGTAGGAGTAACTCCAGTGATCGAAGATTCAATTGATATTGCTGTGGATGAAAAGGATCTAAAGATCGACACCTACCGTGCTTCCGGAGCAGGCGGTCAGCATGTGAACAAAACTGAAAGTGCAGTACGCATTACGCATATTCCAACTGGTGTTGTAGTTCAATGCCAAAATGGTCGTTCTCAACATAGAAATAAAGATGAGGCGTTAAAATTACTTAAAGGACGTTTATACCAAATTGAACTGGAAAAAAAAGAACAGAAAATGGCTGAAGAGTATGGTAAAAAATGCGATATAGGCTGGGGTAATCAGATCAGATCGTACGTTATGCATCCATATCAAATGGTGAAGGATTTAAGAACCGGACATGAAGTGGGCAATATAAATTCTGTTTTTGATGGTAATATAGATTGTTTCATAGTTAGTGTGCTTACTAAGCAAAATTAGGTAGGGTTGACTTTCTTGCCATAATATATGATAATTAAAATATTGTTAAAGTAGGAGTAAAGTTATGGCGATTAAATATGATCAGTGGAAAAGTGACCTTACCCAGAAAAAGTGGAGAGAAAGTTTGGAATGTTTTTTACAAAAAGAATGATGCATCAAATTGTTCTG
>NZ_CACTIU010000094.1:0-2778 GCF_902713635.1 Wolbachia endosymbiont of Cardiocondyla obscurior
AGAATCCTTTCAGTTTCTTTCTGAATGAATTCCTCTCCTTTTAAACAATATGACCGAAGGCTTTCAGGTCGCACCATCTCAATTATATACCTGTTCCCACTAGAATCCCTGCAAAGAACATCAACAATGCTTTGTTTATCAGAAGCAATTTCAGGGTCCATAATGGTGCTTAAGAATTCTACTTCTTGTATAGTGTTGACTTCAGTACATCCTAAAATATCGTTTAAAAAATGGATAAGAATATTCTTATTTTTTTCAGTGCCAAAGATTTTCTTAAATGTTAAATCTAACTTTGGATCGAGAAATTTAGAAAGAGCCATAGTAAAAATACTGAGAAAAGATTAATAATTATACACTATTATTAGCAACTATTCAACCATATTTTTGAAGATAGCTATAGCTATGCCGCCGCGAACCGTCATACCGCCGCGGTATCTCTTAGCCGCTAACACGTAGCGGGATGACGGTTGTCAGGATCCCAGTAGCCTCCCTCCCCTGTCATCCCAGTGCTTGACACTGGGATCTAGCTTTTTGGTAATTTTATCGAAAATGTTTGCTCGTTTACAATCAATTTTCCTGGATCCCAGTGTCTGGGCACTGGGATGACACCCTACTTAACCGTCATACCGCGATTCATTCGCGGTATCTCTTAGCCGCTAACACGTAGCGGGATGACGAGCTTATCGTCATGCCGCCGCGAACCGTCATACCGCCGCGGTATCTTAGCATAGATTCCGCTAACAAGTAGCGGAATGACGATTGTGTATCGTGTTTTGCTAAAAATCACAGAATGCAGTCTGGTTACATTACTCTAGCTATACGCAACAACTTTACTTTCAACAATTTTGTGAGCAATAACACGACTTTCACAATCAATATTTATTATATCAGATAGTGAATTAATATCAGTATAACTATTAAAACTTTCCATTGTTGATTCCACTACTTCTACTATTTTTAAAAAGCCGATTCGTGACTTCAAAAATTCATTAACAGCTATTTCATTTGCAGCATTGAGCACAATACTGTTTGTTTGTGGAGTAGAAGAGTTTAACACTTCCATGCTAAGCTTTAACGCAGGAAAACGCTTATGGTCTGGTTCTTGAAAGGTCAATTTTCCTTGCTTTGTTAAATCTAATTTACGATTTAAAGCTGATCTTTCCGGCCAAGATAGAGCATATGAAATAGGAATTGCCATGTCAGTTTCTGCAAGCACAGCAAAGTTGAACCCATCCTTATAAGTTACAATTCCATGTACTATTGACTCAGGATGCACTACTGCTTCAATTTTATCCGGGCTGATGTTAAACAAGTTATGTGCTTCTATTATCTCTAGTGCCTTATTCATCATTGTTGCGCTATCAACCGAGATTTTCTTTCCCATATTCCAAGTGGGGTGACTAAGCGCCTTATCTACCATAACATTTTTTAATTGCTCAAGGCTATAATTTAAGAATGGTCCACCAGAAGCAGTAAGTATGATCTTTTCTACGCATTTGTCGTCATTTTGCAAAATTTGAAAAATTGCATTGTGCTCAGAGTCAATAGGGATTATTTGTACATTTTTTTCTTTAGCTTTTTTGAGTAATAACTTTCCACCGCAAACAATGCTTTCTTTGTTTGCCAATGCAATGACTTTGGTACCGCTTTCTATAACTTCCATAACTGGCCCAAGGCCTGCAATGCCAACTATTGCAACAACTGAGAGATCAACAGGTATAGCAGCAATATTTGTAGCACCAATTGCTATTTTTACATCTGTACCAAGTAAATTTTCTTTCAAATCTTTGTAAAACCTTTCATCGGAGATAGCAACATATTTTGCATTTAGCAGTTTTGCTTGGTGTGCCAGTAGAGCAAAGTTCGAATGGGCACTTAGTGCTTCCACTTGGTATTCTTCTTTTCTCTTTGAGAGCAAATCTACAGTCTTTTTTCCAACACTTCCTGTTGATCCCAAAACTGAAACCTTTTTCACTAAGACAAACTCATAACAACAGCAACTTTTCTTATTAGGCCTTCTTCCAACTATTCAATAGTTTTTAAGTGTTTAACCAAGTTCATGTCCGTGGTCATCGCCAACAGATGGTGAAGGACCAGGTGAAAAAGATTGACCATGGTGATTACCTGCATCATGCATGTCTTGCAAACCATCAGCATTATGAGCTATTTCGTTATTGGCATGAGGGTAATCATCTGAGTGATGTCCCTCATCACCATGAGCCATATCCATTCCTTCTGATGGCATATCTTCCCCACCTCCACCTGAAAAATATTCTGCAAGGCCTTCAAGAAGTTTTATGCCAAACATATTACCTGACTTTCCAAACAATGTTACTAGACTACTGCCACTCACCAAACCTTCAAACACGTTACTATAAGCAGCAATTGCTCCTTCATGAAAGTTGAACAACCATTTCATTCCATCCACGACTGTTGAAACAGAGTCACTATGACCAAGACCAAAACCACTTTTCTCACCAGCAGCCTCTTGGTGTTGCTGCTGCGCTTGCCATTCTGCAATATTTGGACCTTGAGCTTCACTCATAAATTTTTACTCTCAACCTTAAGCTATTATTTTATCACAAATATTGCAAAATATCAATAGAGCTTTTGAATATAGCTAATACAAACAATTTCTGTCATCCTATATATAGCTAAACTGACTTACGACAATTTGAAAAACGACAAATTCGTCATTCCGCTACTATAGTATTTTCTAAAATGAATGATAAATTTCCATTATGGTATTACCAACCAAAAGTTGTAAGTCTGTATATT
>NZ_CACTIU010000095.1:0-2699 GCF_902713635.1 Wolbachia endosymbiont of Cardiocondyla obscurior
AATCTGTACAGAGAAGATAAATAAATAGCTTCAGTTTCATGATAAGGGGACTGGCAAGGCTTGTCAAGCAAGTTTTTATGATTTATCTAACGAACTTTACACTTGCTAAAGTTGTACCATCTTGGTAACTTTAACTGAAAGAAGTTATTTTTTATCCAATATGAAAAAAGCCTTTATATTCACATCCTTAATAGCAATTATATTGATAGTTATTACTTATTTATACAGAAACGACGGAACTAATGACTCACAAGTGGTAAATGTTTATTCATCGCGCAAAGAAGAATTAGTACGTACTTTGTTTGATGAATTCACGAAAAATACAGGTATTAAAGTACGTTACATCATTGATGATTATTCTCAGCTACTTTCACGAATGGAAAACGGTGGTGAAGCTGACTTATTTTTGACTGCTGATGCAATCAACTTAATTCTAGCAAAAAAAAGAGGACTTTTATCTCAAGTAGATTCAGAGGTTTTAAAAAGTGTTATACCTGCAAGATTTAGAGACAGTGAAGATTATTGGTTTGGTCTTACAAAAAGAGCTAGGATATTGGTTTACAATAAAGAGTCAGTAGACCCTAAGGACTTAAGTACTTATGAAGATTTAGCAAATGAAAAATGGAAAGGAAAAATATTAGTGCGTTCTTCTACAAGTCCATATAACAGATCGTTAATTGCTTTTATGATTGCAAATAATGGTTTTGAAAAGACGAAAGAATGGGTAAGCGGAATTGTGAGCAATATGGCAAGAAAACCAAGTGGTGGTGATACTGATCAAATTTACGCCGTAGCAGCGGGTGAGGGAGATGTTGCAATAGTAAACAGCTACTACTTTGCGAGAATTCTTTTATCAGAAAATAAAAAGAATGTTGCAGACAAGCTAGGGGCTTTTTTTCCTAATCGCAACGATCACGGTGTAATGGTAAACATCAGTGGTGCAGCAGTAACAAAAAACGCAAAAAACAGGGAAAATGCTATAGTCTTATTGGAATTTTTAGTAAGCAAGCAGGCTCAAGAGTTATACGCTAAAAAAAACCAAGAATATCCTATTATTGAAGGCGTTGAAACTTCCGATATACTAAAATCTTGGGGAAATTATTCACAAAGTGATTTGCCTCTAAGTGAACTTGAGAAGCATCTTTTTGAGGCTGTTATGATAGCGGATGAGTGTAAGTGGAAGTAATCCCCAGCGCCACTAAACATTGGGATGAAAGATTTATGCTAATATACCTTACTCTTGACTCGCTGAACTTTTTCTTCCTTCTAACTTAATTTTGACTTTACTATCTTTTTCCGTTCTTTCACCAAAACAATTGCTGCACAAGAAGTCTATTGAAAAAAGGTAATAAGAAAGTAGAATAGGTTCAAGTAGTTGAAAAGGAAACTATGAACAAGAGAAGGAATTTGTTAAACATCTCAGACCTTACAGTCGATGATGTAGAAAATATAACTAAGTTGGCCAACCAGTACCTTAAAAAAGAAGTTGCAAATAGTCATATCTTGGAAAATAAGACAGTAATAAATTTATTCTTTGAAGATTCAACGCGTACACTTGCGTCTTTTGAAATAGCAGCAAAAAGCCTTGGAGCAAATGTTGTAACTTTGCCAATAAGATCTTCTTCTATTAACAAGGGAGAAGATCTAAAAGACATGATCAAAACATTAAATGCAATGAATCCTGATTACATAATAATCAGGCATAAAAGTAGTGGTATCATTAATACACTGGCAAAGTATGTTAACTGCTCGCTAATCAATGCAGGCGATGGAAGTAGTGAACATCCAACTCAAGCTCTTGCAGACTATCTTGTAATCAGCAATCACAAAAAGCAAATAAAGGACCTCAAAGTTGTGATATGTGGAGATATTCTGCACAGTAGAGTTGCAAGATCAAATATAAGATTGCTAAAAATGTTTGGAGCAGAGATAAACTTGGTCGCACCACCAACTTTGATTTGTAAGCATTTTCCTGAAGTAGATTCAGTCCATTATTCATTAATTGAAGGTATAAAGGATGCTGACGTAATTATGCTTTTGAGATTGCAGAAAGAGCGCATGAATAATAGTTCTTCAGAGAAAGAATATTTTTATTTGTATGGACTTGATTCACAAAAGCTATCATACGCAAAACCAGATGCGATTGTTATGCACCCAGGGCCAATAAACAGAGGGATTGAGATTAGCAGCGATGTAGCAGATTGTGTTATTTTACAGCAAGTAGAATTTGGATTGGCAATACGTAAGGCAGTGTTGCACTATTATAGGCCTTGCTAATATTAAAAGATGCTACACAACTAATGCAAAAAGGGGGGGCATGAAATGACAAGGCTTGTAAATGGTTTGAGAATGGCCATTAAGATGTTAAGGCCGAGGATATGGTGTGGAAGTTTTTACGAAAGCCTGAAGTCAATCAACAACCTTGCAGAACGGCAAATTAGACGGCTATCGTAAAAACAGCTTTTTCACCTGGTCGGAACATGGAGAAAGATTTGTGGAAAGAATGTTGTCGATATTTTTGACATCACGTCTCAATGGCCAAAATCCCTTCCAAAAGTTACGACTGCTTAGTTCTTTATTCATTCTCACAATCCGTGAACGGTTACAACCTGGATTCCAGTGGGCTTTGTTGCATCGCTAGCTATGATGGATTAAAGATAAAAAAGATAGGGAATATCAGTAGCTTATTATTCTGGTAT
>NZ_CACTIU010000096.1:0-2652 GCF_902713635.1 Wolbachia endosymbiont of Cardiocondyla obscurior
CATTTCTAATCCTCCAAAATTTTATTTTACCCGAAAAAACTCCTTTCTTTCTCTCCACTTTTTCTGGGTAAGGTCAATATACCAGTGCCGAAAATAGTTGACAAAGATTGTGTATACTTATTACAATTGTTTGGGTACCAGAAGTTTTTACGGCAACAAAGTATGCACTAACTATAAGTAAGGAAGACTTTAAGCAGGCAATAAAAAAAATGAAGTAACGTTTAAAAGAGATTAAAGGAGAGAAGAAAAAGGTAAAAGGGAATACGGCAGAAAATGAATCTTATTACAAATAGCATAAAGGGCTTTTATTCTAGTGTTAAATCGGACCTAGATTGGCAAGCCAAACGTAGTCTTATTAGGACATTAGTAAAAGAAGTCAACATTGATCTTGATAAAGTAGATGTAGTATTTAAGATCAAAGAACTTGAAAACCCCGCCCAGAATGGACAAAATCAAAAGATGGTACATTGTCTAAGGGGTCTGGGCACTGGGATGACATCTTTTTTCTTGGTACAAATTACTCTTATGTCTCAATATTTGTACAGTTGTGTTATCGGCCATTTGATGTTTACAACGCAGGAAGTTCATACGGTTGTAAGTCAAGCGGTAGGATGACAAGATTTTGCAAGGGTATTTTTTTTATAGGAGATTAATATGGAAATTTTTCTTGATAGCGTTGATTTAAATGAAATTAAAGAACTAAAGGAGTTCATTGACGGCATAACAACTAATCCTTCTTTAATAGCAAAGTCCGGGCGTAAAGATAAATACGAGGATTTAGTGCGTGAAATATGCTCTATTATAAAAGGGCCTGTTAGTGTTGAAGTTGTTGCAGATAGCCATGAAGAGATGATCACAGAAGGTCTGAATTTAGCAAAAATTGCTGATAATGTTGTGATCAAATTACCTCTTATACATGAAGGATTAATTTCTTGTAAAAAGTTATGGACAGAGCATAAAATACCTGTTAACATCACATTATGTTTTTCTCCTGGACAAGCACTGCTTGCCGCTAAGGTCGGTGCTTGTTTTATTTCCCCCTTTGTTGGTCGCCTTGATGATATAAGCTATGATGGCTTATCGCTAATAGAAGATATATGTACTATATATTCTAATTACGGTTTTGATACTAAAGTTCTTGTTGCATCAGTGAGAAGCCCAGCGCATGTAATAGAAGCTGCAAGGCTTGGTGCTGATTCAATTACTGTGCCAGCAAAAGTACTTAGACAATTAATTAATCACCCACTTACTGACCAAGGGCTAGCAATATTTGAAAAAGACTGGGGTGTAAAATAATAAACGGTTACAAATGAACATAAAAATTGGCGTATCCGTTCAGGCAATGGCGTCAACTTAAGAGCCTTCATTAGCAAACTCTCCTAAAGACATGATGGCGTTTGCTACCTTATTGCGGCTGCCCTGGTCGAATTTTAACTTTATAGCTAACCCAAGAAAGGTTTCCCTACATCATACCGCCGAGGCGCTAACGAGTAGCGGAATGACGAATTTGTTGTTTTTCAAATTGTAGGTAAACCTAAAGCTATAGAAAAAAAGAAGAACCAGTTTCTTAGGTTTTCATTGACATAATCCACTTCATATGCCATAATAAAATTTTATATCTTGGAGAAAAAAATGCAGGGGTTAGGTCAAATACTAATAGCAGTCAATTGTAGCCAAAACCTGAACAAGGATAATATAGCCGATAAAATAAAAGCTGAAATAGAGGCTAAGTCCAATGAAAGAAATTTAGGAACTATAGAAAAATTTCTTAAACGGTGGGAAAAAAATAATTTTGATCTAAAGAAATTTCCATGTGGTGATTTACTACAATTCGCAGCTAAATTTAATTGTGCAAAATTAGCAGAGCATTTGGTGGCAAATGGTTTTGATATTAATGACGGCTTTCCTTTGCATTGTGCTGCTCAGCACGGACATACACAAGTAGCGGAAATCTTACTTGCAGAAAAAGCAGACGTTAGCATGCAGGACCGAAAGGGATTCACTCCCTTAGATTATGCTGTTCACCTTGGGAATAAGATAGAAATGGTAAGGCTTCTGTTAAGGGCAGGAGCTACTAATGTACAAAATGGATGTGGATTTACTCCTTTGCATCATACTGCTGAGTGTGGATATGTACAAATGGTGGAAATCCTACTAAAAGAAGGAAGGACAGATGTTAATGCGCAAGATAAAAAAGGAAGAACTCCTTTGCATTATGCTGCCAGACATGGGCACACACAAGTAGTAGAAGTTTTGCTAGAAAAAGGAGCAGATGTTAATCTACAAGGCAAAGATGGAAAAACTCCTTTGCATTATACTGCTGAGAACGGGTATACACAAATAGCAGAGGCTCTATTAAAAGGAGGGGCAGGTGTTGATGTACAAGATAAAGACGGAAGGACTCCTTTATATTATGCTGTTTATTACACTCATGGTGAATATCCAAGACTAAATTATCAACATCCAAAAGTAGCAAAACTTCTACTAAATTATGGTGCAGATCCATCATTTATTCATAGACCTAAAGCTATAACAGCAGGAATTACTGTTGGTGTTATATCTGCTGTTGTAGTTCCACTATAGTACTTCCCAAAGTAAATGATAAAGGTATAATAAGCTATTTGAGTTATAATGGCGTATAGTGTGGATTTA
>NZ_CACTIU010000097.1:0-2614 GCF_902713635.1 Wolbachia endosymbiont of Cardiocondyla obscurior
GGTGGATGATAATGGCAATACTCCTTTATTTTCTGCTGCTTTAAGTGGCAAAAGAGAGATGGTAGAGCTTTTAATCGGAGAGGGGGCGCATATTGATGCGATAGATGATAATGGCAATACTCCTTTAAGTTGGGCTGCTGAACATAGCCAAAAAGGTGTGATAGAGTCTTTACTTGAAAAAGGAGCGAATATTGATGTGATAGATGGTGATGGCAATACTCCTTTAAATTGCGTTATTATCTCGAATAAAATAGACAATGCTGAGTTAATAGTAAATCACATAGCAAAACTGGAAGCTACTGGCTTATATGTCAGTCCAGAGAATATACAACTTAAAGTTCAGATAATGCCAGAAATAGAAAAAAGAATATTTCTACATAATCATAAACCATTGATTGATGCTTTATCGACGCATTATGGAAGTAATTTTCAAGCAATGACATTTACTGGTATAAAGAACAGGAGTACGAAATAATACACTAATTTACTTTGTAGACTTCGAAGATGTTACAACAAGACATGTTCCTACACTGAAAGTCAAGACATTTGCAGAGATGGTTAAAAATAAAGATATAAATAGTAACCTTGAGTGCCCAAGCACTGAACAAACTCAAGGAGCTAGTCAGTCTCTTAATTAAAGAAGGATACATGGAGACCTGCTGCGAAAACAAGAAGAGGTGTTCCTCGCTTGTATGAAGTATTTTTAAACGTGGTTTTTTTAAAGATCATAATTACCACAAAAACTGGGCTTTCCTTTTGCAGCAGGTCTTAAGCCTCCGCAGCGGACCTTCCGATTCCAAAGCAACTTCTTCTCTGTTGCATTTATTGGTTTGTGGAATAGTAGAAATATTGTTTTAATATCTACATAAAGATATACATATAATTAAGAAAAAGACAGAAGAAAAGAATATAAGAAATTAGAACTGACAAGCAAAAACTTGCTTTTTTATTAAATACGTGTACAATTTAGGCATGTGTTTTTAATTTTGAGGTATAGGTATGATAGACTTTATGAAGAATGAATTTGAAATAATATTGCAGGGGATAGAGGAAAATCCAAGTATATACAGCAATAACACAACTACAAGAATAGCAAATGAATTACAAGAATATAATTCAAGAAGGTCAAGCGAAATTAATGAATCTAGTGAATCTATTCACCACAAAATGCAGCTATTGGATGAAAACTATAACAGAGAGACACAGTTATTGAGTGAAAACTATGGCAGAAAGATACAGTCGTTAAACTACCAGTACAATAGTAAATTGTTACAGGAGCTGCATAACAATGCCAATAGTAGTAAATCCAATTATGATTCTAGACATGCTATACCTGATTATGATTGGGAATATGAAAGGTATAATAATAGTTTGAAAGATAGCGAAGCAAAATTTAATATGGAATTCAAGAAATATGAGAATGAGCTCAGAGAGTTAGAGCAGGAGCGTTGTAGTATAAAACATATAATGCATGAATGTAATCAGTGGAAAAAACATGGGTTTGATATAAATTACATTTTCAAAGTACAAGATGATTCTAACCATACAAAAGAATATACATTATTACATTTTGCTGCAAATTTTGGGGATATAAATGTTACAAAATTACTGTTAGAAGGAGGAGCAGGTGTTGATATAAAAGATCAAAACGGAAATACTTCTTTGCACTTATCCGCATCCAATGGCTATATAGACATAGTAGAACTTCTAGTGAAAGAAGGATCAGACCCTAATGTAGTGAATAAAGACGGAAATACTTCCTTGCACTTAGCTGCTGCAAATGGCCATATAGACATAATAGAACTTCTAGTGAAAGAAGGATCAGACCTTAATGTAGTGAATAAAGACGGAAATACTTCCTTGCACTTAGCTGCTGCAAATGGCCATATAGACATAATAGAACTTCTAGTGAAAAAAGGATCAGATCTTAATGTAGTGAATAAAGACGGAAATACTCCTTTACATAGTGCTTTCTATAATAATTGCACAAAGGTAGTTAAGTATTTAATAGGAAAAGAACCAAGTATGAAAGAAGTTGTAGAGCATCTAGTGAGGTGTGTAGTAGAAGATAGAGCACATACGTTACTAAAAGGTCGTACTCCTTTACATTTAGCTGCTATTTATGACTGCACAGAAGTAGCAGAGTCTTTACTGAAAAAGTGGGAAAATCCTTTGTTAAAAGACACTAATGGTAAAACTCCAAGAGAGTTAGCCACAGATGAAAGTTTAATACAGCTTTTCGGGGAAGCAGAAATAAAACAACAAGAATATAATGCAACCAAGTGGGGTCTTGTTAGTGGCGGATCAACAGCAGTATTAGGTATAGCTGCGACAACCATTTTTGCAACAGTATTTACAATTGGATTTCTGCCTATAGTAGGGGCGGTTGCTGCAGCCACAACACTTGCGTTAGCGGTTGGTGGGACTACATATATGATATTAAAGCCCAGTGCTAAAATAGAGAGAATCGAATGTGAAGAAACATACATCTGCAGAACTTAGGCTTGTTGAAGTTTAGCTCCTTGTGTATGGAATATGCAACTATAGTATTTTCTAAAATGAATGATAAATTTCCATTATGGTATTACCAACCAAAAGTTGTAAGTCTGTATAT
>NZ_CACTIU010000098.1:0-2592 GCF_902713635.1 Wolbachia endosymbiont of Cardiocondyla obscurior
TAGAATAAAAAAACGCCATACTTGAAAGTATAATGTAAGTAATTAGCCAACCACGGGGCTTCTTTTGCCTTTTTTTTTATTTGGTAAATTTCTTAATATTTATGGCTAAACGACAATCGTCATCCCGCTACTTGTTAGCGGGATCTAGAGATACCGCGGCGGCATGACGTAGGACTGCTGTCATTCAAGTAGCTGACGCTGGAATCCAGCCTTGCTGTAATCTCATCAAGAACGTTGTGTTTTAACATAAGATCAGCCACTTTTATGCTTACCAACTTAATAAAATTCCTGGATCCAAGTAGTCAGGCTACTCGGATGACACCCTCATAAAGTAAAATGAGATCCCGCTAACAAGCAGCGGAATGACGGGAAAAGAGGTGCTGGGATGACACCTTCACAAAGTGAAATGAGATCCCGCTAACAAGCAGCGGGATGACGGGAAAAGAGGTGCTAGAATGACACCGTTTACTATGTAACATCTCATCATATCACAATGTTCGTACAGTTGTGGCGGTATGACGTAGAAAAACTGTTAACTTAAATCTATATTGACATGTCCCATTTTACGCTTATCCCTAACCTCTTTTTTCCCATATATGGTTAAACTAGCTTTTTCGTTGCTCAAATACTTATGAGAATCATATATATCATTACCTATTATATTTTTCGTCATACAAGGAAAGCGTAATACTACTTCCTGCATAGGTAACCCGCATATTATCCTAACTAGCTGTTCAAATTGACTAACGTTACATGCATCCAAGCTCCAGTGGCAAGAATTGTGAGGTCTGGGAGCTAGTTCATTAACTAACAATTCGTTATCTTTAGTAACAAAAAATTCAATAGCCAGAATTCCTATTACATCAAGCGCATTTGCTATTTTCTTTGCAGCTCGTTGTACCTCTTGAGTTAATTTGCTATCTATTTTAGCTGGCACTGTTGAAGTATCAAGTATTCCATCAACGTGGTAATTTTCTGCTATAGGAAAAAAAGCTACTTTACCGTTTTTATCTCTTGCAACGACTATTGAAACCTCTTTCAGTAAATCAACACTTGCTTCAAGAATGTACTCTGTATTCCAATCAAAGGAAGCAAATTGCTTCACTTCAGAATCATTCTCAAGCACATATTGCCCTTTTCCATCATAACCCATTTCTGTTGTTTTCAGCCTTGTTGGATAGCCAAAAGCTCTACTGCTTTTCAGTAGCTCATTATAATTTTGTATACTTTTGTATTTAGCAGTTTTTATACTCAAGCTTCTAATGAAATCTTTCTCTCTAAGCCTATTTTGCGCAATGTGTAACGCTTTTTTACCCGGATAAAAATTTACATCGATATCAATTGCACTACATGGAATATTTTCAGACTCAATAGTGACCAAATCCACACTCTGTGCAAAAGATTCAAGCGCTTTCTTATCAGAGAAATCTGCTATTGTGAAATCATCAGCAACAGAGCAAGCCGGATCGTCTTTAGCACTGGCAAAAACATGTGTTTTTTGTCCAAGTTTTGTTGCAGCGATAGCAGTCATTTTACCTAATTGTCCACCACCTATTATTCCTATTACTTTTTTGCTAAGCGCATCTGGTTCATTCATACTATAAATTGATATTTCCTAATTAGAGTATACTTGAAAAATCTATGAAAAAAGTATATAATTAGGATACTATCTTTTTATCATGAATATTCTATAATGATTCTAGAATACACACTAACTACCAACTTTGTTGAAGTTACAGTTTTACCAATTTACATTGAAGAGCAATCCATTCCTTATGAAAATTGCTATGTATGGATGTATAACGTTAAGATAAAAAACAAAAGCCAATCAACTATTCAATTGTTAAGTCGTCATTGGCAAATAATAGATTATAAGGGAAAAATAAATGAAATTGCCGGAGTTGGTGTTATCGGAGAACAGCCTGTGATAAAATCTGGAGAGGTATTTAAATACACAAGTGGAACATACTTAAATGTACCGTCAGGAATAATGCAGGGTAAGTATGAATTTCTGAATGAAGAAAGCATAAAAGTTTTTGAGGTTATGATACCACCCTTTTCTTTGGATAGTCCATACGTCAAAACTAGACCCCATTAACTATCAAAATAGTTTATTTGTAACCAGACTGCATTCTGTGATTTTTAGCAAAGCACGATCTTTCATTTGAGCTTTCTTCAATTTAAAATAAATACAGAAACTAGCTATCTTCAAAAATATGGTTGAATAATTGTTAATAATAGTGTATAATTATTAATATTTTCAAGCATTTTTGCCATGGCTCTTTCAAAATTTCTCGATCCTCGCAATGATTTGTGTTTCAAAAAAATCTTTGGAACGGAAAAAAATAAGAATATCCTGATCCACTTTTTGAACGATATTTTAGGGTTTACTGAGATAAATGCAATACAAGAAGTTGAGTTTCTTAGCACTATTATGGATCCCGAAGTTGCCTCTGATAAACAAAGTATTGTTGATGTTCTCTGCAAGGATTCTCACGGAAATAGATATATAGCAGAAATGGTGCGACCTGAAAGCCTTCGGTCATATTGTTTAAAAGGAGAGGAATTCATTCAGAAAGAAACTGAAAGGAT
>NZ_CACTIU010000099.1:0-2347 GCF_902713635.1 Wolbachia endosymbiont of Cardiocondyla obscurior
CTTAAATCCACACTATACGCCATTATAACTCAAATAGCTTATTATACCTTTATCATTTACTTTGGGAAGTACTATAGCTAGCAATGCAGCAGATGTTACAAAAACTACAATTATTGGTAGAACAGACAAGTCGAAAGCAATACTGAGAGTAGCACCTACTGTTAACATAGTTACAAGATTCACAGAAGCAACTTTTAAGAAACTCATTTGTCTTTTTCCTGCTTTTTCTAGCGACACTTCATTTGTTTTAGTTTTAGTTTTGCCCAGTTCACCCTCAAGTGGTGTGTTTTCATTCTCCAGACTTTTTATTTTTTGTGTTAGTGATTCATTCTCTTTATTGAATTGTTTCAACTTAGTCTCATGTCCAACTATGCAACTTTTTGATTCTGCTAGTTCCTTTTGCGCTTTTTCTAACAACACTTTTGTTTTAGAATGCTTATTTTCGTTTTCTTCTAATTCGCTATTAAGTGTTGTATTTTTACTTTCTAGATCTTGTATTTTTTGTTTTAGCAATTCATTCTTTTTCTGCTCATCCTTTAGCTGAGTACGTAATTCTTTTAACTTAGCTTTACGTTTTTCAACCTTTTCTGCTTTTTCTGGAGTTTCCGTTGCGTTGTGTGTTTTGGAATGAGAAAAGGTACTAGGTACAACCTCAGATGGCTGACCACACATACTATTTAGTCTATCTATTAGGCCTTCATCCTTTATCAATGAGCGATGTGCTCCATGTTTTATCAAAAGTTTTGCTAATTCTTTATTGTCATTTGTAACAGCAAAGTATAAAGGGATATGTTCATCTTGATCTTGTGCATTAACCTTTGCTCCATTATCTATTAGATACTTTGCAATCTCTACATAACCATGCACAGCAGCATAATGTAAAGGGGTATGTTTATCTCTATTTCGTGCATCAACATCTGCTCTATGTTTTATCAAAAGTTTTGCTAATTCTTTATTGTTATCTGCAACAGCCCAATGTAAAGGGGTCATGCCATCTTTATCTTGTGCATTAATGTCTTCTCCATTTTCTAATATAGATTGGCCTAAAGCTTCAGATCCATCTCCATCAAAACATATTCCACTGTCGTCACTACTACTTTTATTTAAAATAGCCTGTTCTCTTTCTAATGTATCATCTACTTTGTTTATATTGTTTTCATTAGTGATTGAGTTTGAAGAAGTCTGTTCATCCTCATCTTGTACATAGATTTCTCTGCTGTTTGGTGTAGTTCCGTTGTTCTCTTTCTGATCTCTTGCATTCCATGCTTGCACTGCAGCAGTTATTCTATTTCCGCCCACAGCTGAATTTCCTGGAGTTTTATTATTAGACTGCAGTAAAGTGTCTTGTCTATAAGGTTGTCTTCTCGTAGCTCTTGTCTCAGCATAACGTTGTTCTCCTTCCTCTAACATTTTTATTATAGCCTTTTTACCTTCTACATCGCCGACAATATCCCTTGGAGTTCGGCCTTGACTATCTTTTAGTGAAGGATTTGCGTTATTGTTCAATAAAAGCTGAGCTATCTCTTGATGACCATGTAAAGCAGCAATGTGCAAAGCAGTTAATTGAGACTTAGCTCCATCAAGTTCATATATTGGTTCATTAACTTTTGCTTCCTTTGCTAGTAGGAGTTTTACTATTGGTACACTGTTACATTCCACAGCAAGATGTAACAACATACAATTTACAGTTTTGTATGAATCTGATACACGGAACATCTTATTTATCTCATTTATCTTCAATTTGTTAAATGTACTGAATGTCTTACTTGTATTACCTATCTTCAATTTGTTATAAGTGTCATATACTCCTGAGTTTACACCTTTTAGCTTATTCCCTATTCTTTCAAGTAAATTATTCTCATTTAAACCTTCACTCTTGCTTACCTCATTTATTATTTCAAAAAACTTTTTCTTTTCCATTGCCGTAACCTTTCCTCTCAATTTATTTATTATTGCTAAACAGTCTCACAAAAAAGTTAAGTTTGTCGAAATTCCATGTTTGATCTAAAAATTAGTCATAAACATTTTCTATGCAAGTAGCTAACACTGGTTCACTCTATAATGGTGTCACAGCAGTCCTACATCATGCCACCGCGAACCGTCATACCGCGATTCATTCGCGGTATCTCATCCGCTAACAAGTAGCAGAATGACAGCAGTCCTACGTCATACCGCCGCGGCGCTAACAAGAGATCCCGCTAACAAGCAGCGGGATGACAAGCTTATCTTCATGCCGCCACGAACCGTCATACCGCCGCGGCGCTAACAAGAGATCCCGCTAACAAGCAGCGGGATGACGAATTACTTAACCATCATTACACCGTCATACCGCGATTCATTCGCGGTA
>NZ_CACTIU010000100.1:0-2330 GCF_902713635.1 Wolbachia endosymbiont of Cardiocondyla obscurior
AAATATACAGACTTACAACTTTTGGTTGGTAATACCATAATGGAAATTTATCATTCATTTTAGAAAATACTATAGTCTGCTAATGCTGTGCCTCTGTAAGCAACGATGTAGACTAGAGCGAGTCAAGTGTGGGATTGAGGTTTGCAAAGCGTAGAGACAATCATCTAATGGCAATAGAGTATGCTTACGAAATGCAACAATTACAGCCTCCTCTTCTAAAGTTAAAACAGTTGATCTTGCATGCTTCGGACCCATATCAGCGTCTTTGGCAAAAGACCGTTTTCTCCATTTAATGATAGTTTTTGGATTAAGGTTATAGTACCTGGAGAGTTTTGCTATGCTCTCTTTACTATTTTGTATTGCTCTACGAATTGTCTCTGTTGTTTTGGCGCACCCATGTAATATTTGTCCCATAATTCCTCCTTTGATGGTATTGTTTTCTCATATTTTATCATACCATCACACTCTGGGACCATACATCCCCCCCTCCCCCCCCTAATTCCTATATCAAACCTTTCTTTACTAGATTATATAGTCAATATAAAAAGCCATATAAAATTGCTTCCACTGCTGCCATGAGGAAATTGCTTATTCTTGCTAACTCTTTAGTCAGAGATGACAGGGTTTTTACTGAGGAATATAACTCTCTGTCTGTTTCTATCTAAGAGCCAGTATAGCTGTGGATAAGCACGTTTATACAGATAAAAGTACTTATCCACAGCTACATCAATTTTTCTATTGACTTTTAACACAACTGCTAAACAGATACATTCGTCATCCCGCTACGTGTTAGCGGCCAAGATACCGCGGCGGTATGACGTGGGAAACCTGACTTGCATTAACTATAAAATAGTGATTTATATAAATCCCATAGCATGCCGAATGAAGCGTTTTTTGAGGAAATTTGAATTTTCAACTGCAATCAAGCCAAGATTTCTTAGTGCTTTAGCGCAGAATATTCTGTTGGAAAACATCCTATTTAATCCATCAGTTGCAAGCGCCATTGTAAAATTATCAAAGTATCTGTTACGTGAAATTTTCTTTAATAAATAACTACTGCCAACATCAGTACCAGCCGCTTTTGCAGCAACTACGTGCTTTATAACACTTTCTACATCTCTAATTCCAAGATTAAGCCCTTGACCTGCAACTGGATGAATTGAATGTGCTGCATCGCCGATAAGCAAAACTCTACCCTTATATAACTTTTTTGCGAAAGCAAAACTTAAAGGATAAAGTTTTCTTTCACCCTCTAATTTTATCTCTCCTAAATAAGAACCAAATCTTTTTTTAAGCTCTACAATAAATTCTTCTTCAGACAGATCCATTAGCATTTTTGAAATCTCAGATTTTTCTGTCCAAACTATCGAAGAAGTATAGCCACCCTTCATCGGTAGAATTGCAAATGGACCGCCAGGGAAAAAACGCTCCACAGCTAAGTTTTGGTGATGCAGTTCATGCTTTACATTAAATACTATGCTACTTTGTTTATAGTCAAATTTCACTGTCGGTATAGAAAATAACTCTGGTAATTTAGAGTTTTTGCCTTCAGCGCAGATAAGTAGCGATGATATTAATTCCTGGTTATTATCAAGAATCACTTCCACATATCCTGAATCACAAGCAATTGTTTTATAGGAATGTGGAGAGTATATATTCAGTTTATTTAGAAAATTATTGTTGATTGCATTCCATATAGTAGCATTGTTGATAACATAACCCATTGGCTCTTCGCTAACCATTTTATGATTGTAATGCACAGTAACCGCATCTAATATGCATATATCAAGTATTGGCTCAGCTTCACTTTCCACAAACTGCCAAATCCCTAACTTTTCCAATATTTTTTTCGAGCCTTGAGAAATAGCAAATGCTCGATTATCATCTACTACACGTGGTAGACTATTTTTTTCAATCACAGCTACAGACACAGAGTCACAACTGAGGCCAATGGCAGTAATAAGACCAAGTAACCCACCACCTGAAATGATTACATCATAATTCATTTTATTTACGCTAATTGTAAAATTATATTTTATCTGTTTTGAAAATAGTTTAAACAAACTTTATATATAAATTAAATTTTTTAGATCCCAGTGTCAGCTACTTGGATGACATCTAAAGACACTCCACCTTGTCATTCCAGCACGTAACGAACAACTGTACGAACATTTTGCGAAGGCAGTGTGTTAAATGCTATGGCCGGTTTTGCCTCAAACATAAAGGTGTCATCCCAGTGCTTGACACTGGGATGGCTTTGTTGCATAGCAACTGAAAAAATCTGGTGGCTACTGACAAAATTCATTATAAAATAGCCATTTAACCTTGAA
>NZ_CACTIU010000101.1:0-2293 GCF_902713635.1 Wolbachia endosymbiont of Cardiocondyla obscurior
CGTGAGTTTTTTTGTCATTTAATCTGTACAGAGAAGATAAATAAATAGCTTCAGTTTCATGATAAGGGGGCTGGCGAGGTTTGTCAAGGAATTTTTATGCAAGAGATCTATTGAAATGCCCCTGTAAAATTATACTATTAATTAGTGCACTATAAATTTAAAATTATAGATATGTTAAGCAGATTGGTAATTTTGCTATTAGTTTTTATACTTCCTTTTTCTTCATACTCATACCAGTTTAGAACCAAAGCAAAGCAAGCAGTAGTCTTAGATTTAGCTTCAGACTCATTCATTTTTGACCATAATTCTGATGAAAAAATGGCCCCATCTTCAATGAGCAAGCTAATGACTTTATATATAGCCTTCGATTATCTAAAAGCTGGAATAATACACATGGAGGATAAATTTCGAGTAAGTAGAAAAGCGTGGGAAAGGAGAGGCTCTTCTATGTTTTTGAAAGAAGGTCAATCCGTTACGGTGAGGGAATTACTTGAAGGAATTACAATAGTCTCAGGCAATGATGCCTGCATAACACTAGCCGAGGGCATTGCAGGATCAGAAGAGAATTTTGTGGCTGAAATGAATGAAGTTGCACAAAATTTGAATCTGAATGACAGTCATTTTGTCAACTCAAGCGGGTGGCCAGATGAAGATCATTTTATGAACGCAAAAGACTTGGTAATGCTGGCAAAAAGGATTTTCACCGATTTTCCTGAATATTATGATTTATTTTCCGAACAATATTTGACATATAATGAAATTGTACAAAAGAATAAAAATCTTCTACTTTTTCACGATATTGGGGTTGATGGCTTAAAAACCGGTTATACAAATGCTGGTGGTTACGGCATTGTAGCATCTGCAAAACGAAATGATAGGAGAATTTTTGCTGTCGTAAATGGTTTAAACACTGAGAAAGAGCGAATAGAAGAAGCAAAAAGATTGATACAATACTCCTTAAATCATTTTAACACTAAGAAAATATTCGTTAAAGACAGCGTAGTTGAGGAAGTAAATGTTCTCTATGGAAAAGATAGAAAAGTGCCTATTACAGTTGCAAACGATGTTACCATAACTTACAACCGCAAATTGCATGACCAAATTAAGGTGCGTATTGAATATAAAGATATGATACCTGCACCCATTAAAAAAGGTCAAGAAGTGGGCAAAGTTTTTGTAGAAATACCAGGTATTGAGCAACAAACTACACCACTTTATGCAGCAAATGACGTGCAGGAATTGAATTTCGTAGAAAAGTTTTTTAGGATGTTGTTTTAAGTTTGATATTAAAGCAATTCCGAAAGAGAGATCTATTGCACTTTAGTGTAGTTTTAACTAACAATTTCTGTTACAATACAAGATTGAAGTGTTACGAAAATGTGCTGGTTATATTTGTTGCTGTCTAGTATCCTAGAGATACTGTGGGCTGTAACACTAAAGTTTAGTAACAGTTTTACTAAAGTTGTGCCTTCGATTGCAACATTGGTAATTATGATCATTAGCATTTATTTTTTATCTCTTGCAGCATGCTTTCTACCTATTAGAGTATGCTATGCAGTTTCCTCTGGAATATGCACAATTGGAATAACTATAATTGGTGCAACCACTTTCACAGAGAATATTAATTTATCTCAAGTTTTATGTATCGTTTTAATTGTAATAGGAAGCATAGGGCTAAAGCTCTCTATTTAAACCTAAAAATTTATGCATGAATTGGATATATTTACTCTTATCGTCACTAATTGAAGTGTTCTGGGTCATAACACTTAAGCATAGTTATGGATTTACTCATCTCGTACCATCAATAATTAGCATACTCTCCATGGCTCTTAGTACATATTTACTTTCGCTCGCTACACGTTCTATACCTATCGGAGTATGCTATGCAATTTGGACTGGAGTGGGCGCTATAGGAGCTTCGATACTTGGAGTTTACCTATTTGATGAACCAGTTAATTTATTCGAAGTAATATGCTTTATTTTAGTTACATTCGGGATTATAGGATTAAAATTGTTTGATACTGCAAAACAAACTGTTGATAAAATGGAATAAAAGATCCCACTGGGATGAAAGAAGCAGATACTCCATATTGTCATGCAAATTGGAATCCAGACTTTTTTCTATATAGCATGGTGAAGACGGGAAACCGTAACCGTTCACACAATGGCGTCAACTTAAGGAAAAATGTCAGAGATTGTGTATAAAATTTCTCTCCAAATTTTTTATCATTAAATTATCCAAAGAGTGCAAGGGACAGCACTTTTGTTTCTGTTTTATTTCAACAAAGAAGTC
>NZ_CACTIU010000102.1:0-2249 GCF_902713635.1 Wolbachia endosymbiont of Cardiocondyla obscurior
TATAAGATGCTGGAATGGTCTATTTTTGAGATTTTATCGGTAAATCGCTGCCTATCTTCTTGATTGCGCTCTTGATAGAATGTGACTTTTTTTAAAGGTTATTTTTAGCTGTCTTAATCTATACCAAATTGCACTTATCCCAAAGCCAAGGTTTTGTTTCATTTCTGCTAGTGTGTGATCTGGGTGTTTTTTGACATATTCTTCGAGTATTTCTGGATCTATTTTTCGAATAAAACCAGTACTTTTTACCGCTTTGAGACCTTGGCCAGTAGCTTTCTTTTTTAGCCATCTATATAGTGTTGCTATCCCTATCTCAAAAACCTCTGCAACTTCAACCTTTGACTTTCCTTTTTCTACCAAAGACACTGCTTTTTCCCTTAAATCTACACTATATACCATCGCTTTCCCTACTTTAAAAAAACATATTATACCTTTATCATTCGCTTTTGAAAATACTATAGTTAGCGGAATGACGGTTTTTCAAATTGTCGGTAAATCTAAGTCAGTTTAGCTATAATTTCCTAAATTTGCTCACAATCTCTTGACTTGACACATATGTTTTTTTCTCAAATGTTACTATCTTCCTCCTTTTCCTTTCTCAATTTGTGCAACCATTTCCTTTACATTTGCATGCGTGAGAAGGGAATTTTTGCTGACATGAGATTTTGGATCAGATTTTGCTGTTACGTGTTTCGTTGCAGATCTTTTATTCTCTGTTAGAAATGAATGAGATTGTTTTTTCTTCACACCGATATCCGCTTGTGCTGCTGGAGTGGTTTTGCTTTCAGCAAGCTGTACATTAGCATTTCCTTTTGCTTGATTTTGCTCAAATTTTTCTTTTAATGCCTTTACTTTACTGCCCATCTCGCGATTAGCTCCTCCTTTCATAGTAGCTGCTGCTACTTTTGGTATCGCCTTACCAGCAGCTTTTTGTGCTGATTTCCTATTGTCTTGATTTTCAGATTTTAGTGGTACTCTTTCAGCTGATTTTTTAAGAATTACTCCTACTACTTTTGGCTCTGTGCTTACTTTTTGATTAGCACGGCTTAGATTTTTAGGCTTTGGCGGTACTGCAGGTTTATCTTTGATTACCACTTTCGATTCTTGTCTAACTTCTTGACCAGTAGTAAACATTTTTTTTGGCACTTGCGGTGGTTTTGGTGGTACGAGGGATTGAGGTTGTTGTTTCTGCTTACGTTCTCTTTTTGCTTCTATATGTTCTTTAGGAACTGTTGCATAAATTGGCTCTTCTTTGGGCGATTTTGAACTCTGCGAATTTTCTATTAAAATTTTACTCTTCTTCTCTTGATAATTTGATATCTCTTTGTATACAGACTCTTCATTTAATGAACTTCCATAGCCTGAATCTTCTCTCTGCTCATATAAAGGATTTTCCTTTTGCTTTTTCTCTTGATAATTTGATATGTCTTCATATTCAGACCCCTGATCTAATGAACTTTCATAGCCTGAATCCTCAGAAGGATTTTCCTTAGCATCAGGCATACTAAAACTATTAGCTCCTTTTAGTAAAGAAGATGTAGACTTTGCCTTGCTTTCTCCATCTGAGGATATTTCTGATTTAAAGCGTACCTTCCTCGAATCTGGAGCAGCCGGAGGTGCTGTTGTTGGTCGCTTTATTTGCCTCATGCGATTACCACCTAATTTTTCTTTCGGCTGTTCTTCTTTTCGCAGCTCAAAAGTACCTTCCTTTTGCTTTCTACCTTCCAAACTCACTTCGTGTGATCTATCTTTTCCTTGACTCTTTTCACTTTGTTCTAAATTTAAAGAATCTTTTAAAATATTATTTTTTCTGAAATCTTTTTCTAATTGTTCCAAGAGATCAATTTTTTTTAAAATTCTTGTATACTTAGCTGCTGTTTCTAAAGTGAAACTTGACAACTCATCATTTACAAAATTACTTATACTACTGTTCTTGGTTGGAAAATTTTTTCCCAAAATTCTATTCATTAATGTTTTAAAAAGACCTAATGGCTGTTCTACATAATTGTTCAAGTCAGTATATATAACAAACTCAGCTATACCTTTTGCCTCACCTGTAAAACCTTCTAATGCATGAGATAAATCCCTTAACGTTTTGTTATATTGTTTCTCTGCATTTCCTAGCTTTACAGCTTTGATCAGAGAATCGAGATTTTTTTTATAGTTCTCACTTTTATAGTACTTCCCAAAGTAAATGATAAAGGTATAATAAGCTATTTGAGTTATAATGGCGTATAGTGTGGATTTAA
>NZ_CACTIU010000103.1:0-2219 GCF_902713635.1 Wolbachia endosymbiont of Cardiocondyla obscurior
CATGACACCCTGACAACCGTCATCCCGCTACGTGTTAGCGGGATCTAGAGATACCGCGAATGAATCGCGGTATGACGTAGAAGGATGATATCATCCCAGTGCTTGACACTGGGATCCAGTTTTCCATATAATCTCATCGAAAATGTTGTAACCACTTTCTATGCTAGTTTGCTTGCTCACAAGCAAACTTTCCTGGATCCAAGTAGTCAAGGCACTGGGATGACAAAGAAATAGGCACTGGGATGACAGGAGAAGGAGGCTACTTTCATGACACCATTCTTTTTTCTGGATCCAAGTAGTCAAGGCACTGGGATGACACCCTTTTGGATGGAAAGCTACTTGCATGACATCATCATAAAGTAAACCAGTGTCAGCTACTCGGATGACACCCTCTTGGATGGAGACCAGTGTCAGCTACTTTCATGACAAGAAGAGGGTACTGGAATGACAAAGTGGAGGGTCTGCTTCTGTCATCCTATGATAGCTAAAAAGACCTGGATTCCAGCGTCACGCGCTGGAATGACATTGTAGGGTGTTATCCGAGTCCTTTTTTTCGTCATCCGAGGACCGTATGACGTCATCCAAGTAGCGTGACTACTTGGATCTAGCGCTGAATTACCAATCCGCAGAAATTGGAACATCTGCTTCGCCTGGAATCTCAAATCGCGGTTGTGACATTACTTCCCTTACAGCATTTTGAAATCCTGTATCACTAGCATTGACATTCATTGCAACGCTTGTTTTGAAATTGTCATTGCTTGTGAGTCTAGTAAATATTGCATCCTCTGATAGAATTAGCCCTCTACTGTTTAAGAACTGTTTTGCTGTTTGTTCAGTTCCAACATTATACTCTGCTTTATCTGTGCTAGCTATGGCGTCCCCCAATTTATCCACTAAAATTGATTTGTCGCCGTCTTGTGCAGGAAGTATAGCTTCCGCGAAAGCTTTCTTGTTTGCTGCATCTGTAAGGTTGGAAGCATCGATTTTAGCAAACGCAGTATCTGCTACTGATTTAGTATAAACCTTCTTAGTATCATCAGTACCAACTGTTGCAAGAGCAGGAACTAGAACATCCACGACAGCTTTTTCTGCAACTTTTGTTCCAAGATCTGCAGTTTTAACAAAAGGATATTTATCAGCTAAGAAATCTTTTGCTATCTTTAAATTAGCAAGGTCTGTACCATACACTTTATCGTTAGCATCATTTTTAACCCTGTCCAAAGCTTCCCCAAGTTTATTTACTAAAATTGATTTTTTGTTATCTTCTGCAGGAAGTATAGCTTCCGCGAAAGCTTTTTTGTTTGCTGCCTCTGTAAGGTTGGAAGCATCGATTTTAGCAAACGCAGTATCTGCTACTGATTTAGTATAAACCTTCTTAGTATCATCAGTACCAACTGTTGCAAGAGCAGGAACTAGAACATCCACGACAGCTTTTTCTGCAACTTTTGCTCCAAGATCTGCAGTTTTAACAAAAGGATATTTATCAGCTAAGAAAGCTTTTGCTGCTTGATTGCTACTAGCACCATACACTGCATCGGCAGCATCAAGAAATCCTCCTAATTTATCCACTAGAGCTGATTTTTTATTGTTATCTTGTACAGCAAGTATTGCATCTGCTAAAGCTTTTCCTTTATCTGCTTGAGTTGAAATATTGGAACCATCAGTTTTAACAAATGCAGTATTTGCAGCAGTTTTAGTATAAACACCACTATTACCAACACCTGCTGCGAGCTTTTCTACTAAAGCATTTATAAAAGCACCGTCGTCTATGAGCTCTTGTTCTGTCTTAGCATTCAATTGATCACCTAACGCCATATCACACTCTCCGTTAATTATAAAAACCATAGCATGCATGAAAAAAGTATAATTTTCGTTAATGCTAGATTTTACATAAGTTTTTTTTGAGGTTTGTCGTTCCAGAATTCTTCTCTTGCTATCCCAGTCCCCTCTCCTGTCATCCGAGTAGCTGACACTGGGATCCAGTTTTCCATATAATCTCATCGAAAATGTTGTAACCACTTTCTATACTAGTTTGCTTGCTCACAAGCAAACTTTCCTGGATCCCAGTGGGCTTTGTTGCATAGCAGCAGAAAAATTAGTGATTACTGACAAAATTCATTATAAATAGCGATTTAACTGTTGAAGAAAAAATATGCCACAAAAAATGAGGGTCAGTAACCATAGCGAATATAACAAATTTCTAGAAAAAAGAGGAAATA
>NZ_CACTIU010000104.1:0-2161 GCF_902713635.1 Wolbachia endosymbiont of Cardiocondyla obscurior
ATTTTGTCAGTAGCCACCAGATTTTTTCAGTTGCTATGCAACAAAGCCATCCCAGTGTCAAGCACTGGGATGACACCATTTGTTGTAAACTCACTTTTACTCTATGGTTATACTACCTTGCTGCTATCCTGAACGGATACAGTGGGCTTATTAAATTATAGAATTACTTTAGCTATAGAATAAAATCTAGTGTTACTTCACGCCAAATGTGGTGGTGCTGAGTAGGCAAGCCGGTCAATGGGCTACATTTATATACTGCACGCATTGCATTATCTGCTATCGACCTGAAAAGTGGATTATTTCGATAGGAATCACTGTCTGCTACATCCGCCATAATTATCTCGCCTTGACTGGATAACAATAAGTTAATTTTTATATTAAAATTTTCTTTGTAAGCTATGCTTTCAGGAATGCTCCAGCATTTTGTGAGCTTTTCTCTTATAGAGTTAATAATTTCTGTTACAACTAATTCATCCTTTTTGCTCTCAACGCTTTTTTCGTTTCCTATTTCATTCTTTGCCTCTCTGACATCCCTTCTTAGTTTCTTCTCTACACTTTTTTTTCTTTTTGGAACAGGAATGAATTCTTTACCCTCGTTAATAATGACTTCTTCTTGCATTTCGATAATTTGCCTCGGTTGTGCTACAACAGTGTGCTCAACTATTTCTTTTTTCCTTTGTGGTATAGGAATAGCTAACGTATCATTCGTTTGGGCTTTTGTTGAAGATAACGAAAAAAGCAAAAAACAACATAAAGACAAAAAAAGAATATAATTAGAATAGAAAAAACGCATATGTTAAGCAGCTTGTTTTACTGGTTTAAAGCTAATATTGCACGTAAAGTCAATATATTTTAGTTGATGGACAAGTTTGAAGTCAATAAGGAATTCCTTCAAAGCTGAAGGCAAGCGAAAGATTGTCTTCTCGACAGACAAAGGAATTGTATAATGGATTAAAAGGAACCGTATGACAAAAATTATAGCAAAAGAATATACAGAATTTTTAGAGCAGTTGAAGGATCATATTGCAACAAACCGTTATAAAGCAGCACTTGCAGTAAATAGTAAGCTTATTTTGCTTTACCACCATATTGGTACAGAGATCCTAAAACGCCAAAATCTGGGGAGCTAAGGTAATTGATCAATTAAGTAAGGATTTGAGAAGTACATTTCCAGAAATGAAAGGCTTTAGCATGAGAAATCTGAAGTATATGCGTAAGTTTGCCGAAGAATATCCTGATGTTGAATTTGTGCAGGAGCCTCTTGCACAATTAACTTGGTATCACAATATCACTCTTTTGGAAAAAATAGAAAGTCATGAAATAAGATTATTTTATGTAAAAAAAGCTATTGAACATACGTAACATTATGGTTATGCAGATAGAGCTTGGACTACATAAACGTCAAGGGAAATAACTTTAAAGAAAAATTACCATCTCCACAATCCGATCTAGCACATTACACATTAAAAGATCCGTATATTTTTGATTTTTTAAGTATAGGTAAGGATGCTCATGAAAGAGAAGTAGAAAAAGGACTCGTAGGGCATATGGAAAAATTTCTGTTAGAACTCGGTGAAGGATTTGCATTTGTTGGTAGACAATTTCATTTAGATGTTGGTAATAAAGACTTTTATATTGATTTATTATTCTATCATTTAAAGTTACGTTGCTTCGTAGTGATTGAACTAAAAGATAAGGATTTTAAGCCGGAATATGCTGGTAAAATGAATTTTTATCTTTCTGCAGTTGATGATTTACTGAAGCACTCGACAGATCAACCTTCTATAGGGTTAATCTTATGTAAATCTAAAGACGATGTACTTGCTAAATATACACTCCGAGACATGACCAAACCAATAGGTCTTGCAGAATATCAAATCACTGAGAATCTACCAGAAAACATAAAAACAGCTCTGCCAACAATAGAAGAATTAGAAGCTGAATTATCGAAAGTTTCAGATAAGGAAAAGTAATGCTACTAAAATCATTCAAACAATTATTTAGCAAACCAAAAGCTCAGCATGGAGGCTCAGGAAGAAGAGTGGCAGCCAATAACTTACTCTCTCATAGCCTTGAAACTTTGGAATATAGTATTTTCTAAAATGAATGATAAATTTCCATTATGGTATTACCAACCAAAAGTTGTAAGTCTGTATATTTA
>NZ_CACTIU010000105.1:0-1907 GCF_902713635.1 Wolbachia endosymbiont of Cardiocondyla obscurior
CACCTAACCCACTATTGTATGACAAAAGGAACAGGATAAGCCTGTATTTTCGCCTATATGGCAGGCAACCCGCAAGGAATGCTGATGGATGTGCAGGTAAAGGATAATGGAGAAAGCGAATGCCATTTTGTAACGAAATGGATAGAATTTGTAACATTAATTCGCGTGAAAACGAGCAGACTTCCATTTGGTCCCTCATGACAAGAAACTTTGTTAACCACTTAAGGTAGGAAAGCAGATGATTACAAGTACAACTGTAAGTGCACCTACCAATAACTCCGAAGCATGGAACCAGTTACCCTGGAAGAAATGCCAAAAAGTTGTTATGAGGCTACAGAGGCGTATTGTTAAGGCTGTCCAACAAGGCAGATGGGGTAAGGTGAAAACTTTACAACACCTTCTCACACGCTCTTTTAGCGGCAAAGCTTTGGCGGTTAAGAGAGTAACTGAAAACCAAGGAAAAAACACAGCAGGTGTAGATCGTCAAATATGGTCAACTTGCAACACAAAATTTCAAGGAATAAAGCTATTAAAACAAAGAGGATACAAACCTTCTCCGCTAAAACGGATATACATCAGTAAGTCTAATGGCAAAAGAAGACCTCTTGGAATCCCTACGATAAAAGATAGAGCCATGCAAGCATTATACTTGTTTGCTTTGGAACCGATAGCTGAAACGATCAGTGATCGTCACTCTTATGGTTTTAGACCAAAAAGATCCTGCGCAGACGCTACTGTGGCTTGTCACTTGTTACTGGCAAGCCGTAACCAACTACAATGGATACTCGAAGGTGATATTAAAGGGTGTTTTGATAACATTAACCATGAATGGCTCATGAAGCATATTCCTATGGAGAAGAAAATTCTTCATAGCTGGTTAAAAGCTGGCTTCCTAGAATCAAAAACTCTGTATTCCACAACTGCAGGTACCCCACAAGGTAGTATCATCTCTCCAATACTAGCAAATCTAGCCCTAAATGGACTTGAAAAATCATTGGAAAGTCAATTTGGTAAACTTGGCAGTAAAAGAAGAAGCAAAATCAGAAGTGGAGTAAATGTAATCAGGTACGCAGATGACTTTATCATTTCAGGAATCACACGTGAAGTACTGGAAAATGAAGTAAAACCTCTAGTATCGTCCTTTCTTCAGGAGAGAGGTCTTATCCTTTCCGAAGAGAAAACAAAAATTACATCTATTACAACAGGGTTTGACTTTCTTGGTTGTAATGTACGCAGGTATAATAAGAAGTTAATTATAAAACCTTCAAAAGAAAGTATTAAGAAACTTCTTAATAAAGCACGTACATTGATAAAGGCAAACATAGCGAACACTCAGGCCGTACTAATCAAGTTGCTCAATTCCCTATTAAGGGGATGGGGAAATTACTACAGCCATGTGTGTGCGAAAAGAGCTTTTAACAAAATAGACCATGAAATTATGTGTGCTCTATGGAAATGGGCAAAGAAAAGACATCCTCGTAAAGGATTACGTTGGATAAAGAATCGTTACTTCAAGGTAATGAAACAACGCCAATGGGTCTTTGCTGCACCCATATGCAAGAACAAACCGAAAGAGATAAGGTATTTAAGACTGCTTAGGTTGATTGATATACCTATCAGACGACATGTTAAAATCAGGGCGGATGCAAATCCACTTGACTTAAAATGGAAAAAGTATTTTGATGAAAGAGTGAAACAAACAAAAATGTTAGCAAGCTCTTTCTCAAGAGAAGGTTCTCTACTGTTGGTGTCACCATTAAGAATGATGTTTTCTGAGGAATCATGAAGGACAAGCCGGTTCGAGAAAAGAAGGACTTAGATAAGGGGCTCAAGCGTAGTGTGGGGAAACCTGCATGCTGCGTTTCTAAGGGAGGGAGTAGTAGCAATACTACTTCCTTACCTAACCA
>NZ_CACTIU010000106.1:0-1680 GCF_902713635.1 Wolbachia endosymbiont of Cardiocondyla obscurior
ACTATTGCATTCCTGCACAATTTATTCTCATGATAAAAACGTCTTAACTTTCTCTCTACTTTTTCTGGGTAAGGTCACCTCTTTAGGTGCTCCTTTTTTCTTTCTTATACACACAAAAATCATATAGAATTGTAAATACAGCTTTTTTATTCTGATGCTTTTCAATTCTATAGCTCTGGTTGTCTCTCTATTACTATTTTTCTACATTATCGTAAAAAAACTGAGCGAAAAGAAAGCAAACCTTGAGGGTAATTTATGTAAATTAGAGCAAGAACTTCAAGAAACAAAGCAAACTTTGCTTACGAAGAATGAAGAAATAGTTGATTTAAGGGTCAAAAAAGCAGAACTTGAAGTAACTCTGCAAAAAGAACGTGAGGAAAAGAAAAAGGAAATAGAATTACTAACAAAAGCAGAGGAGAGATTAACAAACACTTTTAAAGCGCTCTCTCTTGATGCTTTGCAAACAAATAACAATAATTTTCTGAACTTAGCAAAGGAAGTAATCGATAGTAAATTAAAAGAAACGGAAAGCGATTTCAAAAAAAGACAAGCAACGATCAACGAAGTTGTAACTCCAATAAAAGAAAAATTAGAAAAATTCGATAATGAAATACGTGAGCTAGAAAAGGAGAGGGTAGGGGCCTATGAAGGTTTAAAGGAGCAAATTGGAGCGCTGATGAACCAAACTTCCAACCTTGCTAATGCCCTGAGAAAACCTCACATTAGGGGCAAATGGGGTGAAATGCAACTCAAAAGAGTGGTAGAAATGGCAGGAATGATTGAGTATTGCGATTTTTTTAC
This sequence comes from Wolbachia endosymbiont of Cardiocondyla obscurior, assembly GCF_902713635.1. NCBI lineage: Bacteria > Pseudomonadati > Pseudomonadota > Alphaproteobacteria > Rickettsiales > Anaplasmataceae > Wolbachia > Wolbachia endosymbiont of Cardiocondyla obscurior. Next base: position 802 of record NZ_CACTIU010000106.1, read on the forward strand.
TCAGCCGTCAGTGATTGATAAAAACGAGGATAATTTATTGCGTCCTGATTTAATAATCAAAATGCCATCTGGAAAGCAAATAATAATAGATGCTAAAGTGCCGCTTGATTCTTACATGGATGCTATATCACAAAATGATTTGCAAATACAAAAGGAGAAATTAAAGAACCATTCCCTGGCAATAAAAAAACACATAAATGATTTGGGTAAAAAAGAGTATTGGAATCAATTTGAAAATACGCCAGAACTTGTGGTGCTTTTCTTAACAGGGGAGGGGGTTTTTAGCGCAGCACTGGAATATGAGCCTGCTTTGATAGAGATTGGAGTGGAAAAAAAAGTGATCATTGCAACACCGATCACTCTAATTGCGTTGCTGAGAGCAATAGCGTATGGATGGAAGCAAGAGATGATAGCTGAAAACGCAAAGAAAATCAGTGAACTAGGTCATATTTTATATGAGCGCATTTGCACAATGGGTGAAAACTTTGATAATTTGCGCAGGAGCTTAAAAAGTGCTGTTGATCATTATAATAAAACTGCTGGCTCTCTTGAAGCAAGGGTGTTTCCTGCTGCTCGAGAATTCAATAAGCTTGGTATACATGCAAAAAATAAAAGTTTAAGTGCTGCAAAGGAATTAGAGTCTTTACCACGCAGTTTACATACTGAGGAGCTGAAAGTAGATTAGGCATCTTAACAGGGAGTGTTAAATAAACCATACGCGTCAAGTTAAGGAATGTAGAGAGCTTAAAGTAGATACCCTGGTCTTCCTATATCTGTCTTTCAAAGAAAACTTTGACCAGATTATAGTAAGCTTTTTTAGAAAAATTTTTAAATTATTGACAATATTGTTTAATATCAAAAAGAGCTCTCTAACCCGCC
>NZ_CACTIU010000107.1:0-1552 GCF_902713635.1 Wolbachia endosymbiont of Cardiocondyla obscurior
ATATGCAGATGAAACTACGGAAGAAGACTTAAGGAAAATAGCAGAAAAAGCACCAATAATAAAGTTAGCCTACGATGCATTAGACAGGTTTAGCTGGAATGAAAAAGATTTAGTAGCATATGAAGAAAGAATAATGGATCTGCGGAAAGAAGAAGGCATCCTCGCTAAAAAACTTGATGAGGGAAAGATTGAAGGAAAGATTGAAGTAGCAAAAAACCTACTTAAGGCTGACATCTCTATTGATATTATCTCTCAGACAACCGGCCTTCCTCAAGCTGAGATTAAACGACTTCAGGAAGAAATCACCTAAAAGGCTAATGATCAACGAAAAAATTGTAAGAGAGAACTTAAAAAAAGTCATAGAGCAAAAAAGCGGTAAAGATGTGATCGCTCTTGGCATAATATCCTCAATTATTATTAAAGGTCAAGATGTTGGTTTTGTGCTTGAAGTTGCCGGTAACACGCAAGCAAATGAAGAATTAAGAAGAAATTGTGAGCAAGCTGTTAAAGCTATACCGGGGGTGACAAAAGTGACCGTGGTTGCTACTTGTCAAAAACAAACTGGGCAACAAAAAGCTAAATTACATATCGAAGGAGTGAAAAATATAATCGTTGTGGCCTCTGGTAAAGGCGGTGTGGGCAAGTCCACAGTTGCGCTAAATCTTGCTCTCTCATTAGCAAAGTTAAAACACAAAGTTGCGCTGGTTGATGCAGATATATATGGTCCTTCAATTCCTAAAATGCTTGGCGCTGAAAAATTAAAGCCAGAAATACAGGATAGTAAAGCAATGCCTATAGAAAAGTATGGACTGCATACTATTTCAATTGGCTATTTTATCGATAAAGATCGTGCAGCAATATGGCGCGGACCTATGATTACAAAAGCACTTTATAGTCTGCTAATGGGAACAAAATGGTCCGATATAGAGTATTTGATAATTGATACACCACCTGGAACTGGCGATGTGCATTTAAGTCTTATGGAAAATTTTAACTTAACTGGGGCGATAATAGTTTCAACTCCACAGGAGCTCTCTTTAATCGATGCTCGCAAAATTTATGATATGTTTACAAAGCTCAGCGTACCGGTTATTGGCATTGTAGAAAATATGAGTTATTTCATTCAAAGCGGCTCAAAAATATACATATTTGGAAAAGACGGTGCAAAAAAAATGTCTGAGGAGCTGGGCATCAAACTTCTAGGCAGAGTTCCTCTAGATCCACAAATATGCCATGCTTCTGATTGCGGAAATCCTTTAATGTTAAGTGAGGATTTGGCAGAGATTTATGAAGACATTGCTCAAAGTATAGTTAAACAATAGAATAAGCGTGAGAAACATGCGAATCAAAGTCCTCTTTTGTTAGTTACAAAATAGACTGCTTGCATAACCATTATTTACATGAAAAATTAGCAGCTTTTGTCATTCCAGCGCGTGACGCTGGAATCCAGAAAAAAAGAAGAATGGATCCCAGTGGGCTTTGTTGCATCGCTCTTCGGATAGTAGGTAACGCACAATAAATTTATGAAGCTATCTCAAATTTAGCCATACCA
>NZ_CACTIU010000108.1:0-1409 GCF_902713635.1 Wolbachia endosymbiont of Cardiocondyla obscurior
GCATGTAACTCCAATTGTGTTTTGGCATAAAACGCGACGCGTATTAGACTTATTTGCAAGCAAAGCTTGCTAGATCCCAGTGTCAGCTACTTGGATGACACCATTCTTTTTCCTGGATCCAAGTAGTCTGGGCACTGGGATGACAAGAAGAAGGCACTGGGATGACAGGAGAAGGAGGCACTGGAATGACAAAGTGGAGTGTCTGCTTCTGTCATCCTATGATAGCTAAAAAGACCTGGTCACGCGCTGGAATGACGTAGCGGAATGTTATCCCAGTTTCCCTATCCTGTTATCCAAGTAGCGTGACTACTTGGATCTAGCGCTGGATTACCAAGTCCAATTAAGTGCAGCATCATCACTTGTTGGAGGCTCAAAATACGGTTGTGACATTTCCTCTTGCACAGCTCTTTTAAATTCTGGACTTTCTATGCTTATCTTTGTTACATGCTCTTGTAAGGCTTTCTCAGCAGCTATTTCAGCAGCTGATGGACTTGTTCCATCTGCTCCTTTAAGACCAGTATCCCCTTTCTCTCCTTTTAGCCCGGTGTCTCCTTTATCTCCTTTTGGGCCTTGAGCTCCATCTGCTCCTTTAAGACCAGTATCCCCTTTCTCTCCTTTTGGCCCGGTGTTTCCTTGATCTCCCTTTAGCCCTTTACCTCCTAAGAACACCTTTGCTGTTTGATCACTTTTGGCACCATACTTATTGTCAGTAGAGTTATCAAGGAATTCTCCTAATTTATCCACTAGAATTGATTTGTCGCCGTCTTTTGCAGGAAGTATAGCTTTCGCGAAAGCTTTTTTGTTTACTGCCTCTATAAGGTTGGAAGCATTGATTTTAGCAAAAGCAGTATCAGCAGCAGTTTTAGTGTAAACGTCTGCAGTGTTAGCTTTAGCTGCTAAATCAGCTGAATTAGCTTTCTTTCCTAGCTCAGTATCGACGTAATTCTTGTCAGCTTTGTTAGTTAGAGCGGCTGTGTCAGCTTTCTTTTTCAACTCATCATCCACACCTTTTTTAGTATAAACACCATTATCATCAGCCCCTGCTTTGAGCTTTGCTAATAGAGCATTTACAAAATCATTATTGTTTATGAGTGATTCTTCTAAAGGTTCATCTAACGTCATATCACACTCTCCATTGATTATAAAAACCATAGAGTGCATAAAAATAATATAATTTCCGTAAATGCTAGATTTTGCATAAGACTTCCCTGAAACTTGTTGTTTCAGAATTCTCCTCTTGTAATCCAAGTGTGTAGCAGATGATGTCATGCAAGTAGCTGACACTGGTTTGATCGAAAATGTTGTATAGTGCACAATCAATTTTTCTGGATCCCAGTGGGCTTTGTTGCATCGCTAGCTATGATGGATTAAAGATAAAAAAGATAGGGAATATCAGTAGCTTATTATTC
>NZ_CACTIU010000109.1:0-1383 GCF_902713635.1 Wolbachia endosymbiont of Cardiocondyla obscurior
GCTATTTATAATGAATTTTGTCAGTAACTGCCAGTTCTTTTCACTTGAGCGATGCAACAAAGCCCACTGGGATCCAGGAATTTTATTAAGTTGGCAAGCATAAAAATAGCTGTTTTTTGTTAAAATACAATGTTTTGATGATTATGGAAATGCTGGATTCCAGTGTCAAGCACTGGAATGACATCACAGGGGCACTGGAATTTTTGTTTCAATATTTGTACATTAGCCATGCATCTGAACAGATACTGTAAATTAGCTATATTACATTAGCCCATCAGATGAGTTGTAATGGTTATAATTGTCTGATAAGTGATCTCTAACATCGTGACCTAACTCATTGGCATCAGGCTTAACTTCGTGATCTAACTCATTAGCATCGAGCTTAAACAAAGAAGGATTATCATCAGATTGTTGATTAGACTCTTTCTCTTTCGACCCAAATAACCATGAAAAGAGTGATGAGATAGAATCAATAATGGATTTAATTGCTGAAAAAATATTGGATAAGAAATTACTGGGTTGCTGAGTATCCTCTTCGGCTGATTCTGGTTCAGGCTCTTTTCCTGCTGTGTCATCCACATCTTGTTCAGGCTTACTTCTGCTTATGAGTGTCTTATCTAACCATTTGGACATATTCTTGTCTGGATTATGAAAATACATTTTCTCTATGTCCTTGTTTTCATCAACAAAAATTACTACAGTTGCATTCTGACTTAATGACCCTTCATTTAATCTATAACGTTCACTAACGAGCGATTCATGAGAGTTCTTTATATCTTGAATCAATCGAAGTTTTTCTTCTTCTACTAAAAGGTAACCTCTGTGTTGTATAGCATAATTGGTCCCTTTGTACTTAAATTGCAACATTCCTGTAACCTCTGTGTAGTCATCACCTTTTTGTTCTTCTTCTGGCTCTGGATTCGTGCGGTTTTCATTTACCTCTTCTTCAGACTTACTTCTGCTTATAAGTGTCTTATCTAGCTGTTTGAATATATTTTTGTCGGAGTTTCGAAAATACATTCGACTTATCTCCTTATTTTCATCAACGTGAATCGATAAAACTGTATTCTCATTCCCCAATCCATCACATTCACTAACGAGCGATTCATGAGAGTTCTTAATGTCTTTGATAAATTGAAATTTTTCTTCTTCTGAAAAGTACTTGCATCTTACGTTATAAGTGGTGCCTTTGTATTTAAAACTAAATATCCATCCATGGTCTTTATATTCATCTACTAGTTCATGAATATTCTTGACATTTTGTATAGCTTTAAATTTTTCATCTTCTGAAAAGTCCTTGAGGTATATACTATAGTATTTTCTAAAATGAATGATAAATTTCCATTATGGTATTACCAACCAAAAGTTGTAAGTCTGTATATT
>NZ_CACTIU010000110.1:0-1369 GCF_902713635.1 Wolbachia endosymbiont of Cardiocondyla obscurior
TATAGTAAGCTTTTTTAGAAAAATTTTTAAATTATTGACAATATTGTTTAATATCAAAAAGAGCTCTCTAACCCGCCTTTTCAATTCAATAAATGCCTTTGTTAAACTGAGCTCCGTGTTCTTTTTTAGTTTTACACAGCCAACCATTTCGTGAAATACGAGAATAGCACATAATTTTGCGTATAGCTCGCACAATACTCTAAATGGATTTGTCTTTCCTTTTAGTTTATCAAGATTGATATGACTTTTATATAGTTTAAATAGTAATTCGATTTGCCATCTTACTCTATAAACCGTCAATATTTGTTCAGCATTAATTTTACTCTCTGGAACATTAGTTATAAATATTGACCAATCTAATAACTTTTGATTCTTTTGAGAAGATGTATATCCATGTGACTTTGCTAATTTATTAGCCTTTCTTCTTCTAGCCATAGACTGTTCTTCAGTTAGCTTTTGACATATAATTCTTACCTTAATTTTTACTTCCTTTCCTAATAATACTTCCTTTCCTAATAATACTTCTTTTTCTGAAGATAATTGACCTTCTAAATACTCCAATAGCTCTATTTTTTGATTTGTTTCTATATCATATATATTGGTATCAGACTTATAACGACTAACAAAATATGCACCTGCTTCATCAATCTGTTTAAAAGAACTAGGCACAAAGTAGCCCAAGTCAAATATTAGCAAATCATTGGCTGATAAACCGTTCAGATAATCCCTATAACCTTGATCCGACCTTATTCCTTCCATAAAATTTAACTTATCTAGCGCTTGATTCAGGTAATCAAAGACTAACTGTAGCTTTATTCCTGATTTGGTATTATTCTCACAATCTCTATAGCTACTGCCATATCCTTTGTACATATCTTCCATGCTACTGGGCAGGCTAATGTAGCTGCTATCCAATAATTTAACGCTTCCAAATTGCTGTAAAATTTTGCAATCAATCTGTAGACTTTTTTTAAATAAACACAAAGCTTCGTTATACATTTTTTTCATGAACTCAACTGCTTCTTCACTAAACCTAAAATCTAAACCCTGTTTTGTAATTTCTATCGAGTCTTCATTTAGCAATTGGCACATTGTTTCTATGCTGCAATCATCAACTCCTATGTTACCAAAAACCATAGCTTTTATGAATGATGAGCCATTAAGTTTTCTCTTTCTTTTTATAAAACCTACTGCAATTGATATTTCGTCTGCTTTTTCATTAAAGAATTCATTGAGGTCTTTTGATAAGCAAGCTATTCTGTCCATTGTAAGTTCTCTCATTCATATATCCAAGAGAATTTATACCTTATTATTTTCCTTCACTCTATCAACTTTACTTACACTTTTCCTTAACTTGACGCGTATGGTT
>NZ_CACTIU010000111.1:0-1359 GCF_902713635.1 Wolbachia endosymbiont of Cardiocondyla obscurior
AATTGTAAGTTAAAAACGTGATATAAAAGAGATAAGAGAGAAAGATAACCCTGCTCACTAGGAATAGCGGGCGTGCGCGACCGAAAGGAAATTGGTATTACAACCGTTGGTATCAAGGTACGCTAGCCCTATCTCTCGATACGTTTGAATAGTTACTTGGGACATATATATGCACCCGTTTACAATCTTAAATTAACTAAAACTATCGAGGTTTATTATGGTTACATCTTATCAAAATTTTATTGGCATTGACATCGGAAAATTTAAAAATGTCGTTGCAATTCACAAACAGAAGAATGCTGTCGAATTTGATAATAATGCTTCTGGTTGGCAACAATTATTTCAAGAGTTTTCAGATATTCTACCTAATGCTTTAGTGACTTTAGAAAATACAGGGAAATATGAGCTTGGCTTATCACATTTTCTTACCGACAAAAATATTGCCGTGCATCGAGCTAATACTCGTAAAGTAAAAAGCTTTATTTTATCTCACGGAACTTTAGCAAAGTCTAGATGCAAGAGCTCTTGCTCAATATGGATTTGAACGCCATAGAACTATCTCTCTATTTGTACCTACCTCTACAGAACAATCAACTTTGGCTGCACTTTGTCAACGTCGTGATGATATTACGCAAATGAGAACTCAAGAAAAATGCAGACTTGAAGCACCGGAAAATGATCATATAAAAGAAAGCTGTCAAAAGACCATTGAGTTTTTCGATAGTCAAATAAACGAACTCAATGATACTATACAAAAGATTATTGATGAAAGCCGCGAATTACAACAACGCCAAAAAATTCTTAAAACAGTTCCTGGAATAGGTAAAAAGTTATCACAAGATTTTTTGTGTTTAATGCCAGAGCTTGGTTACTTAAACAGAAAAGAAGTAGCAAGTCTTGCCGGAGTTGCACCGCATCCAAAAGAAAGTGGTAAAGCTGTTGGTTACCGAAGGATTACAGGTGGTAGAAGTAACGTTCGTTCAAAGCTCTTTACAGCCGCTATGGCTGCTACAAGGTCGAAATCTATACTTGGCGCCTTTTATTCTAAGCTTGTTGAAAGTGGTAAGAAGAAGATGGTGGCTATAACAGCCCTAATGCGTAAAATTATAGTAATTGCTAATACAAGACTTAAAGAAGCAATTAATTTGCATACTTAAAAATCTTCACAACGGTAACTGAAATTGGCTAATGAATATGTGCGTCCACACAGACTTAAAGCACATATTCATTAGCTTAAGCAGAAATTGCTGTGGTAGCTGTTTGATATAAAATTCTATTTCTATGACAAACGGGTTTTTATTGCCCATATAATTTGCAAAATTACACAAATAAAAAAATTTTTAAAAAACATAGTTGATA
>NZ_CACTIU010000112.1:0-1283 GCF_902713635.1 Wolbachia endosymbiont of Cardiocondyla obscurior
TAGTTGGTATAGAGAGCTGTTTCCAGAGGTAGAACTATCCAAAGATCAGAATACCAAATACAAATTTCAAACAGTGCAGAGAGGATACAGAATCGCAACGTCAGTTGGAGGGACGTTAACAGGTGAAGGTGGTGATTTCATCATCGTGGATGATCCACTGAGTCCCGCCCAAGCTTTGAGTGAAACGTTTAGAAAGCGTGCTACAAATTGGTTTGACCAGACTTTAGTAGCCAGGCTCAACAATAGAAAAAAAGGAGTAATTGTTCTTGTGATGCATAGGCTACATCAAGAAGATTTAACCGGGCACCTTCTCTCCAAACCGAAAAACATATGGAACCATACTTGTTTACCGATGATATCTGAAAATAAGGAGATTATCTATTCAATCAAAAAGCCAGCGCCTCCTTTTCTTGTTCCTGTCACCCGAGTAACTACAAATGAGTACAAAAGCTGGATTACAGCATCAAGTGCTAGAATGACACCACCCGTAATATTATACTCAAGAGAAGAAGGTCAGTTGCTATATCCCCTCGATGGAGGAAAAGAAGAAGTTGAGATGATAAAGGTTGAACTTGGAAGTTACGCTTTTGCTGCACAATATCAACAAAACCCTCTGCCACTTTCAAGTGGTATAATTAAACGAGAGTGGCTGAAGCGCTATAGAAATTTTCCTGACAATCTCTCGCATGTAACTCAAAGCTGGGACACTGCAGTTTCAACAAGCAACATGAGCAACTTTAGCGTCTGCACCACCTGGACAAAAGTGGGCAATAAATTCTATTTACTCGATGTATATCGCGCAAAGCTTGAGTATCCAAAGCTTAAAGAGCAAGTTCTGTCACTAGCTGCAAGATGGACACCGCACGCAATTTTAATCGAAGCAAAAACAAGTGGTCAGCAATTGGTGCAAGAGCTAAAGACAAACAGTGATTTACCAATTATCGAAATAGTACCACATGATGACAAACTCACTCGATTTTATCAAATTGTTCCGATTATAGAGTCTGGCAAGGTTTTTCTGCCGCACCAAGCAGTATGGCTGAACGATTTTGAGTATGAGACTTTAATGTTTCCTGAAACTCGACACGATGATCAAGTGGATAGTACCGTGCAATATTTGCAGTGGGTGAGAGATAGTAGCTCTAGGGTCGCAGCTTTACGGGCATTGTGATTTGAGTCTACCAGATCCAAGTAGTCAGCTACTTGCATGACACCCTGACAACCGTCATCCCGCTACGTGTTAGCGGGATCTAGAGATACCGCGAATGAATCGCGGTATGACG
>NZ_CACTIU010000113.1:0-1149 GCF_902713635.1 Wolbachia endosymbiont of Cardiocondyla obscurior
ATATACAGACTTACAACTTTTGGTTGGTAATACCATAATGGAAATTTATCATTCATTTTAGAAAATACTATAAATATAAATTCCAAACAGTGCAGAGAGGATACAGAATCGCAACATCAGTTGGAGGAACATTAACCGGTGAAGGTGGTGACTTTATTATTGTGGATGATCCGCTTAACCCTGCTCAAGCTTTGAGTGAAACATTTAGAAAACGTGCCACAAACTGGTTCGATCAGACTTTAGTAACGAGACTCAACGATAGAAAAAAAGGAGTAATTGTGCTTGTGATGCATAGGCTCCACCTGGAAGACTTAACTGGGCACCTCTTATCCAAGCCAAAAAACATATGGCATCACATTTGTTTGCCAATGATTTCTGAAAAAGTGGAGATAATCGACTCAATTACGACACAAGAAAAAGGTTTATATTCAAGAGAAGAGAATGAGTTATTATATCCCCTGGAGGGAGGAAGAGAAGAAGTTGAGATGATAAAAGTTGAACTCGGGAGTTACGCTTTTGCTGCTCAATATCAACAAAATCCTCTACCACTTTCAAGCGGTATAATAAAACAAGAGTGGCTAAAGCGCTATAAAAATTTCCCTGATAATCTCTCACATGTAACTCAAAGCTGGAACACTGCAGTTTCAACAAACGATTCCAGCGACTTTAGCGTCTGCACCACCTGGGCAAAAATAGATAATAAATTCTATTTACTTGATGTATATCGAGCAAAGCTTGAGTACCCAAAGCTTAAAGAGCAAGTTCTGTCACTAGCTGCAAGATGGACGCCACACGCAATTTTGATCGAAGCAAAAACGAGTGGTCAACAATTAACACAAGAGCTAAAGGCAAATAGCGATCTACCGATTATCGAAATAATTCCACACAATGACAAACTCACTCAAAATTGTTCCGGTGATAGAGTCTAGCAGGGTTTTTCTGCCACAGCAAGCGGTATGGTTAAATGATTTCGAGTACGAAATTTTAATGTTCCCAGAAGCTTGCCACGATGATCAAGTGGATAGTACGGTGCAATATCTGCAATGGATGAGAAAAACCAACACCAGTGCTTTCAGGGTCAGGGACTTTGGCCCCAACCCTAATAAACCATTTAGATGGTTAAGATATATCTAAAAACCTAAATTTATT
>NZ_CACTIU010000114.1:0-1081 GCF_902713635.1 Wolbachia endosymbiont of Cardiocondyla obscurior
AGAGAATTTATACCTTATTATTTTCCTTCACTCTATCAACTTTACTTACACTTTTCCTTAACTTGACGCGTATGGTTCAAAAAAGTGTGTCAAACCAAAAAAAAAGTAATAAATTGATATAAAAAAAATGGAGGTTTGACAATGAGTCAGAAAGTAGTAAACAGAACTACCGGTTTGGTAGATTACAAAGAACTGGAAGCAAATATACTGTCATCAATAAGGGAAGGCAGACCATTAACAGGAAGGGATGGAGCATTTACACCATTTATAAAAAAGCTGCTGGAGGCAAGTTTGGAAGGTGAAATAGAAAATCACTTATTAGCTGAAAGTGAAGAGAGGGTTTGGTTGGAAGAAGTGGAGTAGCGAATGGATATACAAAACGCTGGGTCTATATTCAGACTACAGAATAAGGTATTACAAACCGAAAGCATCACCAGCACAATATGTTATAAACTTTGGTAAAGAATCTGCTAGGAAAGCGTAGTGCGGATGCTGCGTTTGACGAGGCGGGAGCTGGAAACGTTAACATGGGAATTTGGATTGAGGCCTATTGTGAAAACAATGGATCAGCCACCAAACCCTAAAGTAGGCGCGCCAGTTCTTGACCCTACATATTTTTTTGAAGGTTAAATCCAGCTTAGGGTCGAGAAACTTAGATAAAGCCATAGCCAAAGTGTTTAAAAATATTAATAATTATACACACAATTATTCAACCATATTTTTGAAGATAGCTATGCCGCCGCGGTATCTCTTAGCCGCTAACAAGTAGCGGGATGACGATTGTTGGTAAATCTAAGTCAGTTTAGCTATAGGCAGCAATTTTCTGTATTTATTTTAAATTGAAGGAAGCTCAAATGAAAGATCATGTTTTGCTAAAAATCACAGAATGCAGTCTAACAGTGAACGGTCAATGGCGTCAACTTAAGAGCCTCCATTAGCAAACTCTCCTAAAGACATGATGGCGTTTGGGCTTATCTACCTTATCGCGGCTATACAATCGTCCTGGTCGGATTTTAACTTTAGCGCGTATACTTAAAAAGGGCTTGAAAGTTTTTTGGCGCAATAAGTACCTGATAGAGTT
>NZ_CACTIU010000115.1:0-1033 GCF_902713635.1 Wolbachia endosymbiont of Cardiocondyla obscurior
GCGCCAGAAGAAAGGAAGAGGGGGATAACGATAGCAACAGCGCATGTTGAGTATCAGACGGAAAAAAGGCATTATGCACACGTTGATTGTCCTGGACACGCTGACTATGTAAAGAACATGATAGTAGGTGCAGCACAGATGGATGCGGCGATATTGGTAGTGTCGGGGGTTGATGGGCCAATGCCACAAACGAGAGAGCATATATTGCTGGCGAAGCAGGTAGGTGTTGGATATATCGTGGTGTATATAAATAAAGCTGATGTTGCTGATGCTGATATGATAGATTTAGTAGAAATGGAAGTGAGGGAATTACTGAGTAAATACGGATTTCCAGGGGATGAAGTGCCTGTGGTGGTTGGTTCAGCGCTCAAGGCGCTGGAGGATGACAGCAGCGAATATGGAAAGAAATCAATAGACAAATTGATGGAAAAGTTAGATGAATATGTAGCGGTTCCACCAAGGCCTGTGGATTTACCATTTTTATTGCCAATCGAAGATGTATTTTCGATATCGGGGCGAGGAACAGTGGTAACAGGAAGAATAGAGAAGGGAGAGATAAAGACGGGAGAAGAGATAGAGATAATAGGTCTGAAAGCGACGCAAAAGACGATATGCACAGGTGTTGAGATGTTTAAGAAGTTGCTGGATAAGGGAAGTGCAGGACTCAATGTAGGAATATTGTTAAGAGGAACAAAAAGAGAAGAAGTGGAGAGAGGGCAAGTATTAGCGAAACCGGGGACGATAACACCGCATAGAAAGTTTAAGGCGGAGGTTTATATATTAAAGAAAGAGGAAGGAGGAAGGCATACACCATTTTTTGCGAATTACCAGCCACAGTTTTATTTAAGGACAACGGATGTAACTGGGAGCATAAAATTGCTAGATGGGAAGGAGATGGTAATGCCAGGAGATAATGTGAGTGTAGAAGTAGAATTGCAAGTACCGATAGCAATGGATAAGGGATTGCGTTTTGCGATAAGAGAAGGCGGTAGAACTGTTGGTTCTGGTGTTGTTTCTGAAATTTTGGAGTGAG
>NZ_CACTIU010000116.1:0-997 GCF_902713635.1 Wolbachia endosymbiont of Cardiocondyla obscurior
GGCTTTGTTGCATCGCTCTTCGGATAGTAGGTAACGCACAATAAATTTATGAAGCTATCTCAAATTTAGCCATACCAATATCAGTGAACTTATTGAGCAAATAGCATTTAACAAGTAGTTCCTTCTCTCTATTTGTCTCAGATTTATTCCTAAAACTAAACCCGAATGTTTGTTTCAGTCGCGAGAAAAAACTTTCTATATAAGATCTTTTTCCATAACTCATCTCTTTTTTCCACTTCTTTATACCATCTTCATCATATGACTTTATGAGCTTGACTGCAGAATTTCTCTCAGCCATATAGTCTAACTTTGGATGCTCTGCTGCGTTGTTTTTCGGAGGAATTTTCGTTTTTATACCATATTGATTACACAGCTTATAGAGCTTTTCTCTGTCATATGCCCTATCTGCATATAGTACTTTTATGACATACTGAAAATCGACTTCTTTTAGCAAATCACAAGCTCCATAGTGATCAGCCGTTACTGTATTTTACAGCTATGGCTTTTTTGCTGTTTGTATTCAACATTACATGCAATTTTCTTGTCTGTTCATAGCTGCGATACTTTCTATCTTCGCTATTTTCTTTGCTATGACCAGGAGTGTTGTTGTATATACTAATTCCTGTACTGTCTATAGCAATTTCGATATCTTCCATATTATTTTCTGCAATCATTGATCTTAATATTGAGTTTCTTAAACCTTCTTGATGATTGTGAATAGCTGATAACTTGCAAATTTTTCCCAATTTGCTCAAGGTATCCTGCTATAAACCCAACTGTTTGCCTCAGGCCTATTCTAAATAAACAAGTTATTATGTGCACCAAAATTACAACTTTATCGCTATAAATATTGTTGCCACCTGGTATTTTTGGACCATTCTCGTACCACTTTTCTATGGCTTCGTTGATATAATGAAAAATATTTCCTCTTTTTTCTAGAAATTTGTTATATTCGCTATGGTTACTGACCCTCATTTTTTGTGGCATATTTTTTCTT
>NZ_CACTIU010000117.1:0-975 GCF_902713635.1 Wolbachia endosymbiont of Cardiocondyla obscurior
AGACCTGCTGCGAATCAAGCGATAAAAAGAAGGAAAGGAGGGTGACTAAAATGAAGGTTAACTAAAAGGCGTGCTTAAGATTTACAATACCAGCAATAATATTGAATCTCAGGTTATATTTTTTCTGAAAATTGCGATAAACATTCGACATAATCTTAAATATCTTTATCTCTCGGATCTTGTTTTCTACTCTCATTCTAAATGATGCTAATCTTCTATTATGCTCTTTCTGCTCTGGAGTTAATGGCTTTTTACGATACTTTTTATATGGAATTATAACATTGCTTTGCAATTTTTGCCAACCTTGATATCCAGAATCGGCATGTTTTATGCTATCAAGTGGTAAATATTTTTCTTGTTTCCTTATGCGAAAATCACTAATTCTACCACGGTATGACTTTGACACTGATAAAATTCTTCCTCCTTCTTCGATAATAATCTCAGTTTTCATAGTGTTGGTTCTTTTTTTTCCTGAATATGATTTCTTCCGTTTTTTACTATCTTCTGGTCTCTGTATTTGCTGTTCTGTAACATCAGCCAAAATCTTCAGTATTTTTTCTGGCGTCATACTTCTATCTTTTGTTATAGTCACTTTTTTGGCGAGTAATGGCTCTATTCTCTTAAGTAACCTACATACATTTGCGTTGTGTACATTGAATAGGCATCCTAAAAATCTATGCGTTATGTAAGTGCGATAGTACAAAATTACGCAAAACAACTTATCTTCCAGAGTTGGTAGTTTTGATCTTCTACCATGACACTTTTTCTGTTTTTCAAGTTTTTCCCATCCAGACCTCACTTTTTCCACTACTTTTTTGAACTCCTCTATAGTTAAACCTGTTATATTACGAAAGTTTCTTGGGTGTTTTTTCATATTATAGTAACTAAAGCTCATTTTTTTCCTTACTTGATCTGCTTCTTCTTCTACCTCTCTCACATCATTTTTTCAATCACCTTTTGCAGCAGGTCTCTAGA
>NZ_CACTIU010000118.1:0-923 GCF_902713635.1 Wolbachia endosymbiont of Cardiocondyla obscurior
AAGATTTTCAATAAGTTGCTTATAATCCTAATTATAGTTAGCCTTTCATAAGTAGCGATGCAACAAAGCCATTCCAGTGTCACGCGCTGGAATGACACCTACCCCATGAGAACTCTATTTTTCATACCACTCATTTATAAGTTTATTGATATCAGAATCTATAAAATCCTTTAATGGTTGCCTGATTTTTATCTCAACATTTTTAGGGATGCACCTATCTTTACATATCGCATAATTTATATGGAAGTTAAGGTCAATATACCCTTGATTTAAAAATATATTCATCTTAAAGGGAAATAATACCATACCCTCATATACGTTACTTACAAACGTCTCTCTCCCTACTTTATCTTTATGTTCCTTTGGAATAGGCCAGTGAATATTTATATCTGATGCATTACCTTTGTAACTAATAGACGTGGGAAGGCCAAAATCTCCAGGATCTTTATAATATATGTGCCAGCCTGGTTCTACTGTAACCTTTATTGCACCTTTAAGAGTGAAGCTTGCTTCATTTATCTCGCCAATAAGTAAATCAAATTTTGCAATTTCCTCGTCAGCATATAGTTGAGTGCAAGAAAAAAATAAAAACAATATTAAATATATATGTATTTTCATTAAGGTAAATTTCTCCTTTTATAGAGAAAGTAATTTAGATTTTAATTATTATATTTAATAGTATTATATAGATTATTTATTAATATAGCATTATGCTATAGCTAAACTGACTTACGACAATCTGAAAAACGACAAATTCGTCATTCCGCTACTTGTTAGCGGAATCTATGCCGAGATACCGCGAATGAATCCACAACTGTACGAACATTGTGATTTTGGCCCATAAGGAGGGTGTCATCCCAGTGCTTGACACTGGGATGGCTTTGTTGCATCACACTTTATGAGATGGTGATTTATGGTAAATT
>NZ_CACTIU010000119.1:0-877 GCF_902713635.1 Wolbachia endosymbiont of Cardiocondyla obscurior
TCCTGAGCATTTTGATTCATCATTCTCTTTGTGAAAAACATTCCAAACTTTCTCTCCACTTTTTCTGGGTAAGGTCATTTTTGCCTTGACCAAGAAAAAATTCAGCTATTGCCTTACTTTCTCTTGCAACAACTTCTTCCTTAACAATTTTTCCTTTCTTATCAACGATACTTATAAAAGTTTCTTTTAGTGAGATCGCTATAATATTCCATGAGACTGCTCCTACTAATAAAAGTTTAAATTATTTTTGAAGAACTTATTCTACTGAATTCGTTACTTCGTGCTAAAATAATGGACTCCATCATTCAACAGCAATTACAGTATGTTTACCCTTTTTCTTGTTATTTTTCTAATCTATAGCTAGCGTTCAAAACCATATTCGAAAATACGTTTTCGGATTTTTTTTAATGCTGTTTATTTCATCCTCAACATCGTCTCTACCTTTATGAACTAAGTAGCAGCATTAAAAATTATAACGTACCCCTATCTCTAGAGTTGCATCTGGTATTTGTTTTGCTTTTATACCACTTAGTTGCCCACCCATGGTCATACCAACTGCACCAATTATCTGCGGAGTAATTTCATAATCAACACCTAACTTTAGTTTATAGGAAATAGAACTCAGTATTTTATCTACTACAGATGAACCAGCAGCTTCACCACCTGATTCTGGAGCACCTTGTGTTTCTTCTTCCTTTTCTTTTTCTTCTTGTGAACTATCGCCATCACCATCAACTGTATCACTAACACCAAAGCCAAAAGGTGTTATTTGGAGATATCCTCCTAAACCTCCGCTGACATATATAGTACTTCCCAAAGTAAATGATAAAGGTATAATAAGCTATTTGAGTTATAATGGCGTATAGTGTGGATTTAA
>NZ_CACTIU010000120.1:0-875 GCF_902713635.1 Wolbachia endosymbiont of Cardiocondyla obscurior
CGATTAAAAGCTCTACCATCTCTCTTTTGCCACTTAAAGCAGCAGAAAATAAAGGAGTATTGCCATTATCATCCACCGCATCAACATTCGCCCCTTCTTTGATTAAAAGCTCTACCACCTCTCTTTTGTCACTGAAAGCAGCAGCATAATGTAAAAGAGTAGGTCCATCTTCACTTACCATATTAATATTTGCCCCTTTTTCGATTAAAAGCTCTACCATCTCTCTGCCACTTAAAACAGCATAATGTAAAGGAGTGAGTCTAAGTTGCTGAATATTCGCTGCCTCTACTACCCCTCTTTCCCTTGTATTACTTAAAGCAGAAAGACGTGAAAAAGCTTTTTCACCCTCATCTACCGCATTAACCTCTGCTCCAGCTACTATTAACTCCTCAATTTGCCCTATATTACCCTGTACAACAGCATTAAAAAGTTGTTCATTTAACTCTCTTTGTTGTATTTCGTTCATAAATTACCTCTAATTTGTTAGTATGCTAGATGATAATGCAGTATAAATATTTGATATTTATTAATATTACTACACTTACATTATATATAAAATTTTTAATTCAATTCATCATCACCTGCAACATCAGCAAGCCAAACGCCTCCCTTTTTTCGTTGAGCGTCATAAAGCTTTTTCTATATACTTCCACAATCTTTGCCTCTTTTCCATGAGAGTTTCTATTGCATCTTTGTCATAAGATGAGCACAAACCTTTTTTGCTATAAATTTACCTTAGTTTTCCTTTTTATCCTCAAATGAATTGGTATTAATTTAGTAAAATATATTACTAATAACCTAACCGATACAACCACTTTCAGCAACTTAAAATAACAAGCGTGAGAACAAGTTTTTTTGGGATCAGTTGGTCTACC
>NZ_CACTIU010000121.1:0-741 GCF_902713635.1 Wolbachia endosymbiont of Cardiocondyla obscurior
TATACCTTTAATCTTATTCTCACTGCAGCTTCTATTTGGATTTGATTCTCCTTGGATGCCCAGTTGGCTAGAAAGAAGATCTTTTCAGCGTTCAACACTAGCTCTTGTGGTAGAGAAAACTTCCCCTGTATTAGAAAAAATAGAAAAATTCATGAAGCCAAGACTGTCTTTCATTTTCTATGGGCCTGGTGAGAAGATTCTGGCTTTTATGATGTTGCTTTGTGCAATAATAATAGCTCTTCCATTACCTTTTACTCACTTCCTTCCTGCAATTGGCACAACTCTTATTTCACTTAGCATTATGAGTAAAGACGGGTTTCTATCCATATTGGGAGTTTTAGTATCATTGTGCGCGTTGTTGCTTACTCTTGTTGTAATAGTCAAAGGACCACAACTTATAACCGGAGCACTTTCTCTTCTTAAAAGCTTTACAACACTTTAACAAAAGAACGAATTACTAGCGCAAAATGAATAATGTATATTGAAATAAAACAATAATTGTGTTAAGAATTATTTTTATCAAAGGTTTTTCGTGTCAAAAAATGATAAGTTGACTAAAAGTGATAAATTAGCTTCTGATATTCTAAAAGAAGTTGCAGATACCAATAACAATGATAGCGATAAAGTAACTTTGTTTGACATTAAAACAGCTTTGCATGAGCGTGGTTTTGGTATTTTAATAATCATCTTCTCCTTGCCGCTATCGGTGCCTATACCGGTTCCACCTGGTTATACAACTAT
>NZ_CACTIU010000122.1:0-728 GCF_902713635.1 Wolbachia endosymbiont of Cardiocondyla obscurior
AAATATACAGACTTACAACTTTTGGTTGGTAATACCATAATGGAAATTTATCATTCATTTTAGAAAATACTATAAATGGATTATTCATACTAATTACAGCTCATTATTTATTAAAATATAGATCTAAAATATTAAGATCTAGTAAATATTACTTTTGTAATTCATGTAGAACTATAGCTATAATAAGTAAGATTCCCTACGTCATACCGCCGCGGTATCTCCAGATCCCGCTAACAACTTACTATTACCCACAAATATGAGGTTCGTGAGCAAGTCGCCATCCTTCTGCTAAATCAAAGAGACGTTTATATCCTTTCCAAAGAACATAAGGTCCTGGTTCTGGGTCATTTTTTCTTGCTAAATGGCCTCCAAGTTCATGAAACAGCTTCTTTTATGTTGGGAACTACACTTGGACATGGTTTTCTGTGTATTTTAACATATAAAACTTTCCATTCCTCTTCAGCTAATAAGGTAGTACATGGTAATGTTGGGTTAGCTCTTGCAATTGATGTAATAAAGAAGATCCTCCAAGCAATAATACTCATAACTGTTAGATATCTCATTAGTCTTTCTGCTATTCCAAGCCTACATTCTTCAACTTTGAGACCGAATTTAAAATTTTATGTAATATCTCTATTTTCCATCTAAGGCAATTGTAAGTTAAAAACGTGATATAAAAGAGATAAGAGAGAAAGATAACCCTGCTCACTAGGAATAGCGGGCGTGCG
>NZ_CACTIU010000123.1:0-722 GCF_902713635.1 Wolbachia endosymbiont of Cardiocondyla obscurior
TAATTATCATGTTACTCATTAACCACCATGCGTGAATATAGGTCAATTATTGCCGCCAACAACCTTCTTTAGTTTTTATGTAGGTAATCCCAAACTTTATTTGGCTGATCAGTAGTAAAATTTTGATCCAATGTGTTCGGAGCCACAACTCGGTTGCTTATTTGCTGTTTTTTATTTTTGAACCTTCGTCTAAGCTTGGTTTTAATGCCATTTTCTTGCATAACACTTTGTACTGTTTTAATTTTTGCCTAAAGCTTTTAATTCAGCGTGAATTTTAGGGGCTCCATATCTGCATTTAGAAGCTTGATGTATTTTTTGAATATCTGTTAGAAGCCCTTCTTTTGCTAATTCTTTACTGCTTTTTTCCTTAGCAACCAATACCACCAGTACAAAACCCTACATAGTTCCTGTGTTTTATAGCAATTTCTATATAAAAGAATACTTTACTCTTTTTCTTTGCCCAGGGCTTTTTTTAAGATGTCTCTTTCTCTTGTTAGTTCTTTTTTTAGATCAAATCTTTCTTTGTCATAAGGAGCCTTTGCCTGGAAATGCGTATGCTCCAGACATTTTTCCATCATATTTTCTTACTTAACATACTGCCATCTATACCTAGATCTTTTGCTATTTTTGTACTTGCTTGACCTGTTTCTTTAACCAGCTTAACAGCTTCTAATTTGAATTCTGCTGTATATTCTCTTCTATTTGTCATATTTTGAAAAAAC
>NZ_CACTIU010000124.1:0-696 GCF_902713635.1 Wolbachia endosymbiont of Cardiocondyla obscurior
CGCACTGCCTCTATTGTCTGATATAGCTAAAGTGACTTACGATAATTTGAAAAACAAAAATTCGTCATTCCGCTACTTGTTAGCGGAATCTATACCGCGAATGAATCGCGGTATGACGTAGGACTGCTGTCATCCCAGTGCGTGACACTGGGATCTCGTTCCTTAACTTTATAGTGTAAATTATTTCAAATTGTGTCTAGCTGCAAGTATAATAATTTCCATTTATAGATAAAGTATGTTGCAAATGTTATGCCAAAGAGTATAATAAAATCTATATCAAATACTTTACAAGAAAAAGTGGGATAGAGGCAAAAGCAAATATTAATAAGGATAATTTAAGAAAAGCGCATGCTAGAGTTTGAAGAAGCAGTAAAAATAAAAAATATTATTGAAAGGTTAAATAGCACATGATATAATATATATATAGTGTAAAAATGTAAATAATTTTATTGACATCTTTACATTAATAGTTCTTAAATATTTAGTACTGTAGAATTAAATTATTAAGTTTTATGAAGGAAGTAAAAATGGTGGAAAGCTTTTCAGGTAACAACAGAGGCAGTAATTTTATTGAGGAGGCAAAAATAATGGAAAATTTTTCAGATAATAACGGAAACGGTAGCTCGATCTTCCAAGGAAAAATCAGGGAGCAAGATTTCTCTGCAGAGCAGAAGCTAAATGAACTAAAAGCAGCCA
>NZ_CACTIU010000125.1:0-667 GCF_902713635.1 Wolbachia endosymbiont of Cardiocondyla obscurior
TATAGCTCTTTCCATAAAAGTCCGGATGTGATAGGATAAGGGTAGATGATGATAAGGAGGTTGAATGCCAGCAGCATATAGTTATGATTTAAGAAAAAAAGCAATGGAAGCGCTAGACGAAGGAGAAAGCAGAGAAACAGTGGCAGCAAGATTTAAGATTGGACGAACTACTTTATGGGAGTGGCAGCAAAGAAGAAAAGAAACAGGAGACTTTCAATCAAAAAAACTTGGAAATGGGGGTTACAATCACAAAATTACCGACTGGGATACCTTTGCCAAATTTGCCAGAGAACACGGAGGAAAGACTCTATCGGAAATGGCTAAACTTTGGAACAACGTTAGTATCCAAACGATCTATCGAGCCCTTAAAAAAATTGGATTTACGCGCAAAAAAAGACATATGGATACAAGGAAAGAAACGAAGAAAAACGTGCTGAATTTTTGAAAATTATAGCGACAAAAGAACCTAAAAACTTAGTGTATATAGATGAGTCTGGCATTGATAACACCGAACTACGGATATTGCCAGAAAGGACAGCGGTTTTATGCCTTAAAATCTGGAAAGAAAACTCAACGAATCAGTATGGTTGCAGCCTTAAGTGGAAGAAAGATAGTTGTTCCGTTAACCTTTGAAGGCCACTGTAATATGGATGTTTTTAATGGATGG
>NZ_CACTIU010000126.1:0-591 GCF_902713635.1 Wolbachia endosymbiont of Cardiocondyla obscurior
TGACACTGGGATGGCTTTGTTGCATCACACTTTATGAGATGGTGATTTATGGTAAATTCATGTAACTATCTCAAATTTAGCCATACCAATATCAGTGAATTTATTAAGCAAATAGCATTTGATTAGCAGTTCTTTTTCTCGATTTATCTCAGATTTATTCCTAAAACTAAATCCGAATATTTGCTTTAATCTTGAGAAAAACCCTTCAATATAAGATCTTTTCCCATAATTTACTTCTTTTTTCCATTCTTTCATGCCATCTTCACCGTATAATTTTATTAACCTAATAGCAGCATTCCTGTCAGACATATAATCTATTTCTGGATGTTCTGCCGCATTGTTTATTGGTGGAATTTTTGTCTTTATATCATATTCGTTACACAACTTATAAAACTTGTGCCTATCACATGCTCTATCTGCATATAGTGCTTTTATGGCATGCTGAAAATCAACTTCTTTTAGCAAATCACAAGCTCCATAGTGATCAGCCGTTACTGTATTTTACAGCTATGGCTTTTTTGTTGTTTATATTCAACATTACGTGCAATTTTCTCGTTTGCTCATAGCCACGATATTTTCTGTCAGTGCTAT
>NZ_CACTIU010000127.1:0-590 GCF_902713635.1 Wolbachia endosymbiont of Cardiocondyla obscurior
AAATATACAGACTTACAACTTTTGGTTGGTAATACCATAATGGAAATTTATCATTCATTTTAGAAAATACTATATAAACTGATCATCACCTTTAAATTGCTCCTCAATTGAATTTATAGCTGTCTTTTTGAGAATATAATTACTTGCAGCATTTAAAATAGGTGAAGTAACAATTAAAAGCGTGAATGGTAATGAAAGTAATAAGCCGGATAACATCATAGAGTTAGTTATACCAAAGCCGTTGGCAACTAAATCTAATCCCACACCGAAAAACATTAAAGATGTACAGATTGTGTTGCTCAAAATAACTGAATTTTTTAGCCACTTTAATTTAGTCCTATCACTCTTTGAAAAATTTTCGCATTCTTGGTCAAAGTTAAACAATAATAAAATATTAGTCTGATGATTAAACTCTTTCCCATTTCTAGTATAAATGCTCTTAACAGCTAGACTCAAAATAGATCCTGCTAACAAGGGAGCAAGAAAACCTACTGCTATTGGTACATTAGAAGAAATTGTAAGTTAAAAACGTGATATAAAAGAGATAAGAGAGAAAGATAACCCTGCTCACTAGGAATAGCGGGCGTGCG
>NZ_CACTIU010000128.1:0-562 GCF_902713635.1 Wolbachia endosymbiont of Cardiocondyla obscurior
TATATAGGGTTGACACCAAGGCAATATTCTTCTGGAGAAGTTGATCGGCATGGCAGCATATCAAAGATGGGACCAGCGGAATGTAGAAGTATGTTATATGAAGCTGCACAAACAATGCTTACAGTTACCAAGAGGACATTTAAATTAAAAAACTGGGGTTGCGAAGAAAAAAGGAATGAAAAAAGCAATTGTAGCAGTAGCAAGAAAATTAGCTGTAATTATGCATAGGATGTTGGTTGATAAAACAGAATTTTATTATCAATAAACATCAAAAGAGCATAGGACAATAATTTTATTGAAAATAAAGATAGCAATGCCGATGGAAGGGACAAGCAAGAACTTAGTTAGACTTCGTGGTAAATATGTTGCCGTCCACTTCCGCCTAACAAGTATAATGCGGCTTAACAAATTTATTGTCATCTCAGACCGCGGAGAGAACCATATGCTACTTTTAACTTATGTAAAATTACCAAGGATTATGGAGAAGATATGCTGTTTTGATTTGTGTGAAAATTATTGTTGACTTATGTGCAATTAGAGAACCTAAGTCACTTTAGCTATA
>NZ_CACTIU010000129.1:0-495 GCF_902713635.1 Wolbachia endosymbiont of Cardiocondyla obscurior
TATCAAGAGCGCAATCAAGAAGATAGGCAGCGATTTACCGATAAAATCTCAAAAATAGACCATTCCAGCATCTTATATATAGATGAAGCAGGAGTTGATAATAGGTTATACCGAGAGTATGGACGTGCTCCAATAGGAAAGAAAATTTATGCAGATATTCCAGGAAGAAAACGAGAGAGAATCAGTATAATAGGCGGGTGGATTGGAAAGAGATTTATTGCACCAATGACTTTCAAAGGTGGGTGTGACAAAGAGGTATTCAATACATGGTTAGAGAAGATGTTATTACCTAAATTGCCACATGGTACTACAATAGTTATGGACAATGCCACATTCCATAAAACTCCCAAAACAAAGGAGTTAATAGATAATGCTAGATGCCGTTTGCTCTATCTACCAACATATTCACCAGATTTGAACCCTATAGAGCATTGTTGGAATACCATCAAAAGCCGCCTCAGACCTTTAATGCATAAATATACAGACTTACAACTT
>NZ_CACTIU010000130.1:0-451 GCF_902713635.1 Wolbachia endosymbiont of Cardiocondyla obscurior
AGTGTGGGGAAACCTGCATGCTGCGTTTCTAAGGGAGGGAGTAGTAGCAATACTACTTCCTTACCTAACCAGGTCGCTAAAACTAAAGGCTTTGAAAAACGTGCCCAATACTATGCAGCTAAAGCGTATTCAAGACAAGCCGATAAAGGTGATCAATACCAAGACCTTAAGGAAATTATCTTCATTGCTATAGCAGATTGTATCCTGTTTCCGGACAAGTCTGAGTATAAATCAAAGCATACTATTCGGGATGAAGATACTAATGAACACGATCTAAAAGATTTTTACTTCATATTTATTGAATTGCCAAAATTTCCAAAAACCAAAGAGGATCAGCTTTCAAATATAGTTGAAAAATGGATCTACTTCTTTAAATATGCAGATGAGACTAGTGAAGAAGAGCTGGAAAAAATAATAGGTAGTGATGTAATAATTAAAAAGGCCTATGAAG
>NZ_CACTIU010000131.1:0-447 GCF_902713635.1 Wolbachia endosymbiont of Cardiocondyla obscurior
GTGGGGAAACCTGCATGCTGCGTTTCTAAGGGAGGGAGTAGTAGCAATACTACTTCCTTACCTAACCAGCTCACTCGCGATAAAGGCTTCGAAAAACGAGCTCAACTATATGCTGCTAAGGCTTACTCAAGGCAAGCTGATAAATCTGGTAAGTACATTGATTTAAAGAAGGTTTTCTTTATTGCTATCTCTAATTGTAATTTATTTCCTGATAAGCTTGATTATATATCCAGCCACACTATAAGAGATGAGAAAACCAATGAGCATGACTTAAAAGATTTTCAATTTGTATTTATTGAACTACCTAAATTTCCTAAGAATAAGGAAGAACAGCTAGAAAGCATAGTGGATCGTTGGTTATTTTTCTTCAAATATGCAGATGAAACTACGGAAGAAGACTTAAGGAAAATAGCAGAAAAAGCACCAATAATAAAGTTAGCCTACGAT
>NZ_CACTIU010000132.1:0-431 GCF_902713635.1 Wolbachia endosymbiont of Cardiocondyla obscurior
CAGCCTTAAGTGGAAGAAAGATAGTTGTTCCGTTAACCTTTGAAGGCCACTGTAATATGGATGTTTTTAATGGATGGGTTGAGCAATTTTTGACACCGATCTTGGAACCTGGACAGACTGTCATTCTTGACAATGCTACTTTTCATAAGTCTGATAAGATTATCGAGCTTGCTAAAGGGGTTGGTGCAGAAATTTTGTATCTGCCGCCTTATTCTCCAGATTTCAACAAAATTGAGCATCATTGGTTTGCTATAAAAAACAGAGCCAGGAAAAACATTCCTCTATTCGAATCCTTTCGTCGTGCTGTTGATTCTGCCTTCCTATGACCTGTTCGGACTATTATGAGAAATGCTATACTACATAAGGCCTAATTTCCGGAAGATCAACTTTTTGGTGAACATAAGGTTTTTCGCATATTACAAGCTCTCCTC
>NZ_CACTIU010000133.1:0-413 GCF_902713635.1 Wolbachia endosymbiont of Cardiocondyla obscurior
GATTTTATATTAGAAAATGAAAAGCTAAAAAATAAAATGAAAGGACAGAAAGTAAGAGTTATAGTGCTGACATTAGCCAACTGAGAAACAGAGTTTTTGACCGAGACTTTGGAGCAAAGCTTATGTGTTAAGGTGGCACATAGAGGAAACGACTCAAAGTAGGAGCAGAGTTAGAGAATTTTTCTGGAGAGGCTGTATTACAAGAATTTTGGGCAAACTTGGTCATGTGCAATATATTATCGCTTCATATGTGTGATGCACAAGGGCCTTGGAACCCAGATCAAATTACTGAGTATCGTTTAAATTTTTCAGTTTTATTTGGTGTAATGAGGCAGAAACTCTATCAGGTACTTATTGCGCCAAAAAACTTTCAAGCCCTTTTTAAGTATACGCGCTAAAGTTAAAATCCGACC
>NZ_CACTIU010000134.1:0-365 GCF_902713635.1 Wolbachia endosymbiont of Cardiocondyla obscurior
TAAATATACAGACTTACAACTTTTGGTTGGTAATACCATAATGGAAATTTATCATTCATTTTAGAAAATACTATAGAATAAAAAAACGCCATACTTGAAAGTATAATGTAAGTAATTAGCCAACTACGGGGCTTCTTTTGCCTTTTTTTTCATTTGGTAAATTTCTTAAACATTTATGGCTAAACGACAATCGTCATCCCGCTACTTGTTAGCGGGATCTCTTGCCGAGATACCGCGAATGAATCGCGGTATGACGGTTCGCGGTGGCATGACGATAAAGTTTATACCTCGTCATCCCGCTGCTTGTTAGCGGGATCTCTTGTTAGCGGCTGAGATACCGCGAATGAATCGCGGTATGACGGTTC
>NZ_CACTIU010000135.1:0-334 GCF_902713635.1 Wolbachia endosymbiont of Cardiocondyla obscurior
AGCCCAACTTAAAGGAGTATTGCCATTATCATCTATCGCATCAATATGCGCCCCCTCTCCGATTAAAAGCTCTACCACTTCTCTTTTGCCACTTAAAGTAGCAGCATGTAAAGGAGTATTTTTACTCTCATTCACCGCATTAATATTCGCCCCTTTTTCGATTAAGAACTCTACTACTTCTCTTTTGCCACTTAAAGCAGCAGCATGTAAAGGAGTATTTTTAACCTTATTCACCGCATCAACATTCGCCCTTTTTTCGATTAAAAGCTCTACCATCTCTCTTTTGCCACTTAAAGCAGCAGAAAATAAAGGAGTATTGCCATTATCATCCACC
>NZ_CACTIU010000136.1:0-313 GCF_902713635.1 Wolbachia endosymbiont of Cardiocondyla obscurior
GTTTACGCTTGTTAACGGCCATTAATAAAGAGTCCATAACCAATTGTTTATTTATTGAACTGCTCATTAACTACCATGCGTGAATATAGATCGATTATTGTTGCCAAATATAGCCATCCTTCTTTGGTTTTTATATAAGTAATCCCATACTTTATTTGGTTGATCGACAATAAAGTTTTGGTCTAATATATTGGGAGCTACTGTCCGTTTGTTGTTTCTTAATTTTAAATTTTCTTCTCAATATAGCCTGAATACCATTTTTCTGCATAATACTTTGCACTGTTTTTAAGTTGCAACTTTTACCCAAAGCCTT
>NZ_CACTIU010000137.1:0-281 GCF_902713635.1 Wolbachia endosymbiont of Cardiocondyla obscurior
ATTTGAGATAGCTTCATAAATTTATTGTGCGTTACCTACTATCCGAAGAGCGATGCAACAAAGCCCACTGGGATCCAGTTTTCTTTACAAATTCACCAAAAGTGCTTCATTCTATAACGCAAAACCCATACTTACCAAACCCAATGCATTACTTGCAATTAAGTTTCCTGGATCCAAGTAGTCTGGGCACTGCCGTCATAAAGGAACTATAGTATTTTCTAAAATGAATGATAAATTTCCATTATGGTATTACCAACCAAAAGTTGTAAGTCTGTATATTT
>NZ_CACTIU010000138.1:0-255 GCF_902713635.1 Wolbachia endosymbiont of Cardiocondyla obscurior
AGGAGCACTGAAGGCTATAGGTGAGACGTTGCGGTATCTCTAGATCCCGCTAACAAGCAGCGGGATGACGAATTACTATGCCGCCGCGAACCGTCATACTGCTGCGGTATCTCAGCCGCTAATAAGTAGCGGGATGACGGTTGTTGTTTAGCTATAAATATTAAGAAATTTACCAAATAAAAAAAAGGCAAAAGAAGCCCCGTGGTTGGCTAATTACTTACATTATACTTTCAAGTATGGCGTTTTTTTATTCTA
>NZ_CACTIU010000139.1:0-249 GCF_902713635.1 Wolbachia endosymbiont of Cardiocondyla obscurior
CCAGCTTAACAGCTTCCAATTTGAATTCTGCCGTATATTCTCTTGCCATTTCTAATCCTCCAAAATTTTATTTTACCCGAAAAAACTCCTTTCTTTCTCTCCACTTTTTCTGGGTAAGGTCAAGAAGCCTATTGTCTAATTATGTACCTAAATTTTATTACGGCACTTTCACTACTATAGTATTTTCTAAAATGAATGATAAATTTCCATTATGGTATTACCAACCAAAAGTTGTAAGTCTGTATATTT
>NZ_CACTIU010000140.1:0-243 GCF_902713635.1 Wolbachia endosymbiont of Cardiocondyla obscurior
GTTAGCGGGATCTATGTTAAGGTATGACGGTTAAGTAAGGGATCTATGTTAAGAGATACCGCGGCGGTATGACGGTTCGTGGCGGCGTGACGATAAGCTCGTCATCCCGCTACGTGTTAGCGCCGCGGCGGTATAGCTATACTTAAAAATATGGTTGAATAGTTGTTAATAATAGTGTATAATTATTAATCTTTTCTCAGTATTTTTACTATGGCTCTTTCTAAATTTCTCGATCCAAAGTTA
>NZ_CACTIU010000141.1:0-240 GCF_902713635.1 Wolbachia endosymbiont of Cardiocondyla obscurior
TAAATCCACACTATACGCCATTATAACTCAAATAGCTTATTATACCTTTATCATTTACTTTGGGAAGTACTATAGTATATTGGGAGCTACAGCTCTATTATCTGTTTGTTGTTTTTTAATTTTAAACTTTCTTTTCAGTATAGCCCTGATGTCATTTTTCTGCATAATATAGTACTTCCCAAAGTAAATGATAAAGGTATAATAAGCTATTTGAGTTATAATGGCGTATAGTGTGGATTT
>NZ_CACTIU010000142.1:0-240 GCF_902713635.1 Wolbachia endosymbiont of Cardiocondyla obscurior
CCAGCTTAACAGCTTCCAATTTGAATTCTGCCGTATATTCTCTTGCCATTTCTAATCCTCCAAAATTTTATTTTACCTGAAAAAACTCCTTTCTTTCTCTCCACTTTTTCTGGGTAAGGTCAGTCTGCCCAGGTTCCAAGATCGGTGTCAAAAATTGCTCAAACCATCCATTAAAAACATCCATATTACAGTGGCCTTCAAAGGTTAACGGAACAACTATCTTTCTTCCACTTAAGGCTG
>NZ_CACTIU010000143.1:0-226 GCF_902713635.1 Wolbachia endosymbiont of Cardiocondyla obscurior
ATACCAGAATAATAAGCTACTGATATTCCCTATCTTTTTTATCTTTAATCCATCATAGCTAGCGATGCAACAAAGCCATCCCAGTGTCTGGGCACTGGGATGACATCTTTTTTCTTGGTACAAATTACTCTTATATCTCAATGTTCGTACAGTTATAGTACTTCCCAAAGTAAATGATAAAGGTATAATAAGCTATTTGAGTTATAATGGCGTATAGTGTGGATTT
>NZ_CACTIU010000144.1:0-224 GCF_902713635.1 Wolbachia endosymbiont of Cardiocondyla obscurior
TTTTTTGTTGTTTATATTCAACATTACGTGCAATTTTCTCGTTTGCTCATAGCCACGATATTTTCTGTCAGTGCTATTTTCCTTGCTGTGTGTTGTTGTATATACTAATTCCTGTACTGTCTATAGCAATTTCGATATCTTCCATATTATAGCTCTTTCCATAAAAGTCCGGATGTGATAGGATAAGGGTAGATGATGATAAGGAGGTTGAATGCCAGCAGCAT
>NZ_CACTIU010000145.1:0-218 GCF_902713635.1 Wolbachia endosymbiont of Cardiocondyla obscurior
CGCCAATATTTTAAAGCGGATAATAACCCCAGGGCTTCTTTTGCCTTTTTTTTCATTTGGTAAATTTCTTAATGTTTGTGGCTAAACGACAATCGTCATCCCAGTGCTCCTTTTTTTGTCATCCGAGTAGCTGACACTGGGATCTATAGTACTTCCCAAAGTAAATGATAAAGGTATAATAAGCTATTTGAGTTATAATGGCGTATAGTGTGGATTTA
>NZ_CACTIU010000146.1:0-210 GCF_902713635.1 Wolbachia endosymbiont of Cardiocondyla obscurior
CTTAAAAAATGGATAGTGAATAACTAGCTACCCTAGGGTTTCTTTTGCCTTTTTTTCTGTTTAGTAAATTTCTTAAACATTTATAGCTAAGGTTAGTTGCATTTAAAAGCAGCTGAGTCGCGGTTATTAAGCGTTTATAGTACTTCCCAAAGTAAATGATAAAGGTATAATAAGCTATTTGAGTTATAATGGCGTATAGTGTGGATTTAA
>NZ_CACTIU010000147.1:0-202 GCF_902713635.1 Wolbachia endosymbiont of Cardiocondyla obscurior
TTGCCTTTTTTTTCATTTGGTAAATTTCTTAACGTTTGTAGCTAAACGACAACCGTCATCCCGCTACGTGTTAGCGGGATCTATGCTTTGAGATACCGCGAATGAATCGCGGTATAACGGTGTAGATGATGGTTAAGTAATTCGTCATCCCGCTGCTTGTTAGCGGGATCTAGAGATACCGCGAATGAATCGCGGTATGACG
>NZ_CACTIU010000148.1:0-200 GCF_902713635.1 Wolbachia endosymbiont of Cardiocondyla obscurior
CTCTAAGCAAGAAAGCTAGTGAATTTGGTTATGTCTTGATTAAAAAAGAGCTACTAGCAGAAAGAGTTTCTTAGAAGTTCTTTTAGTATCCTTCACATCAATTGCATTTTTAATAATTAATGGTATCAACTATGTTTTTTAAAAATTTTTTTATTTGTGTAATTTTGCAAATTATATGGGCAATAAAAACCCGTTTGTCA